>NZ_JAJEPW010000002.1:0-121395 GCF_020687045.1 Brotocaccenecus cirricatena | reverse complement strand
GGTATGAGTCAGCTCATGGGGCTTGCGCTGACCGAGCATCTTGGTGAGATCACCCTGCGGGTCAACATCCACAAGCAAAACTCTTTTGCCATCCATGGCAAGCCCTGCACCGATGCAGTAGACACTGGTGCTTTTGCCGACGCCACCCTTTTGATTGGCGACGGCGATCACTTTACAATTCGCCACTTTGGGATTCCTCCTGTCTGTAAATTTAGCTGTCTGCGGCGATGGCGGACAGCTATGTAATGCCGGGTATAGAAAAAGCCGTGTGGCTTTTGACAGCTACACGGCTTTCCTTATGTACACGATATTCAGATGTAGACTCGCTTCGTCTTGGCATCCAGCAGGGCAAGGATAACTTCATCTACGATGTCGGTGTACCGCCCCTGTCGGGTGAGCTTGTTTTTGAAGCGAATAAGTGCGTCGAGGATCACACCGTATTCCTCGCAGCTGAGATACAAGGTACAGGTTTTTCGTTTCATGTGTCATCCCTCCTTACACGGACAGCATAACAGATTGCGTTCCGTTTATCAATTCTGCGGCGGCATTTGCCCTGCGAAAAAAGATAAAGTTCATTCGGCTTGGTCAAACCGTTTCAAACCGTGCCAAAGCCATTATTTCCGAAAAGGCGGGGCGCAGTATTCATTTTCTATGCAGAGGCGATCTGCTCCGAGTGGCCACATGAGCAGCCCGAAAATTAACCCATCCGTTAACAGTTTCGGGGTCAAAAACGGCATTTAGCCCATCGTTAACATGTAAAAAACACGTCAAACCTTGTCAAATTCCATCAGATTTTCCGAAAACAGAACAAATGCTGCAGATATAGGAAAATCCCGGAAAACGAGAGTTTTCCGGGATTTTGATTGCTTTGAAGTTGTAAAATCGGCAGAAATCAGCGCTTGCTGAACTGAGGTGCGCGACGGGCGGCTTTGAGGCCGTACTGCTTTCTGTCTTACGGGCGAAAACCGTTGATTTTACTGGGTTTTTTAGGTTTTCGCGCCTCGGTTAACCCATGAGTTCACCCATTCCGCGTCTTATTCGGTGTAGCGCCTTTTTTGGGCGCAAATGCTTTGTTCACAACCGCGGACAATTCTTTAGGTTTATTATACTTCACCTTAGCATAAATGTCCATCGTAATTTTGCTATGCTTATGCCCCGCCAGGTACTGAACCGTTTTCGGATCTGCGCCGGAGTAAATCAAATTCGTGATGTATGTGTGGCGCAACTGGTGTGGAGTTACCTGAAAATCAAGGGTGTACACCACATTTCCATTATGCGCTGCTTTTTCTCCCAACTTCGGCGTTACCGTGCGCTGAATTTTCTGCCCATTGATATACCGGACATAGGTACGCTCCTTTGTTGATCTTGTGACGATATACTGCCATACTCGCTTGAACTGCGTATATGACAGCGGACCTCCATCACGATTGGCAACAACATATTCTGAAGTTGCAACCTCTTTTGCTTCCCGTAGGCACTCCGTTAGAACTGAAGGTAGCGGAATGTCCCGCCTTGCAGATTTTGTTTTCAGATCGGACGAGATAACGGGTCGATTATGTTCCGAATGCCATGCTCTTTGCACGGAAAGGTATGGTGCTTCGGCATCAAGAAACACACAGTCCCATTTTAACGCCAAGATTTCTTCCCGTCGCAAGCCAGCATACAGACCAATCATTACAAACACATACGGAGGAAGCCCCTTGATGGCAACGAGAAGTTTATCAACCTGTTCGTCTGTAAGTGCCTCTCGTTCATTCTGCGGCTTTCCTCCTTTGGAAGAAAGAGTTTCACAGGGGCAGGAATCGATGATTTTGCTTTCGACTGCAGAATAGAAAATGCACTTATACAGCATCTGAACCGAGCGATATACTGAGCATGATTTTGAGGAGACATTCACCATCGCAAGCTTGATATCATCTGAAGAGACTTCTGCCATATATTTATGGCCCAGCGGTTCAATGATATAGTTTTTGACCTTTGAAGTATAGTCTATGAGGGTTGTTGGCCGTATTCTTGCAGATTGCATGGTGAGCCAACGCTCACAATATTCGGCTACAGTCGGTGTTGTTCTACGGAAAACCGCATCCTCAATTTGGCGCTGTGCTTCTTCCACTTTTTCAAGAAGTTCTTCCGGAGTCCTTGCGTAAAGGGCGACTCGTCTGCCATCGGCATCTTCAATTCGTGTTCTGTAATATTCGACCCCCTTTAGCACCACAGTGCCATACTTGGGTATCTCTTTTTTCTTTCTTGCCATTCTTTCACCTCCCTAAATGTTGGTATCAGCTGCCGAATTTGTGAGGATGAGCAAGCTATTTCTTTTTGGGACGGTGCTGCTTGCGGTATGTCAAGTTGTTATCGGCAGGTTTTGCCCTCTTTGTGCATTTGGCAACATATTCCTGAAGCGCTGCATCTGTAAAATACACGCACCCATTTGGAACATACTGGACGTAGGAAATCAAGCCGTTTTGTCTGGCTGCATCCAGCGTGGCAATACTAATCCCCAAAATCTTGGCAGCTTCTTTTCGTGTAATCAGTTTTTCCATATGCGCATTTATCCTTTCATGATATATTCAACCCTCCGATTCTCTGGTAATAAATGCGCCGTTCTGCTGGTTTCAAATACATGACTCCCAGCCAAGTTAACATTCCATCAACTCACAAGCTCACTATATTACACTTGCAACCAGAGTTAATTACAGCATTCTTTTTGCGGCACACCTCCGCCCGTGGCGAACGGGTCCATGGAAGTCTCATCCCCCCGCCTTCATTATGGCCGGGCCGCGAGTTACGGAAGTATCATTATTGCCCCTGGCGGATCATCGCGCATACGGTTGCCGTCCGTATTTATGTGCTCTTGGCTTTGGCCTGCCAAACCAAATGGATAGCCGCTTGCCGCCAGAGGAACGAGAGGGCGCCGCTATGCGATTTTCAAGGTTCATTGAAAACGGGATTGCTTTCATATAGTAAAAACACTCGAAAAACGCAAAATCTAATGCTCTGAGAAAAAAATTAAGGCTCCGGCAAATAACCGGAGCCTTTGTCTAAATTCTGAACTCCGAAATATGCAGAACAATATGCAGCATAATGTATTGCCTACAATCCTCGTCGAGATTACCGGCATAACTGCTCAGCCGGTTAATCAGAGGCATATATAGAGCAAGCAGGGAATCCAACGCTTCCCGGTCTCCGCATACAGCAGCTTCCAGAAGTAGTCTAAATTCATTATCGGTCATTTTTTCGCTCCTTTATAAGGCGCTCTCTTAAACGCTTTATTGCAAGGGAGCGCTGGTTGTATACATGCTGTACAGAGCAGTGGAGCTTTGCTGCAATTTCAGATGGTGTAAGCTCTTCGACAAAAAGCATTTCCAGTATACGTCTGCGCATCAGCGGAAGTTCCCGGAACGCCTCAGCCAAACGCTGTTCCTCGAAATCAAAGCTATCTGGCGTAACACCAGCAGATAATAGCGCCGTATCCACAATTGCAACATCAGCTTCTTCAAGGGGTACGGTTTGTAATTGCTTTTTTTCAGCACGCAGATAGTTCTTCTGTGCATGTTCTGCAGTTATGACGATCCATCTTGTGAACCGGCCACGCAGTTCATCCCTTCCGTCCATGGGTGACATTTTTTTACGCCTCCTTTGGCGCATGCCACCCCGGCAAAAGAGATCAAAACACGCCACGATGGCATGCTATGTTCTGTAAAATATGGGGTTAAATCAGGAATTTGAGCGGAATAGTAGCGCATCAACGCATCAAAACCACCTCCTCCCTGTATAAGCGAGGGTTGTCTGCCCATAAAAACACCCACCCGTTGACAGTTTTTATAAACTGTACAAAACGGATGGGTGCTTGGCGGGGCTCAACAGCTCCACCTCTGAAGTCATATTTCTGCGGTGAAAGGACCTGCTTGTTTGCAGGCAGAAAAGTCTCAAAATAATCTCAACTACGGTCACAAAAACGGATAAAAGCCGCAGTTCATGTTCTGCATGATGTAAAAAGCGTCTTCACTTCCTGCATATGCTCATCTGTGAGATACGGCTCTGCCTGCCTGAAATAAATCTGTGACAGGGTCTTGCTGCCGGACATAAGCATTGCTTTTATGAGATAGTAATGGACTTCCGACTCATACATATCGATGGACAGCAAATCCATGGATAGTTCCTGTACGCGAAGGTAGTTCTTTTCTCTATAAAGCATAGAGAGATACCGTTTCATGTAGTGCAGAAACTTGTTTTGGTAATACAGCGTTTTGGGCATTAGCCAGTGGTAAAAGTCGTACCGCGGAAGGAGACTTCCGCGGTAGAGTCCTATAATACTCTCATACAGCGCCTGTAAAATCGCCGGGTCGGAAGAATTATCGATCCGTTTGCATGCATCGTCGAAGCGCTCAACATCAGTAAAAATCGTGTAATTAGGGTTTAACGTAAATGTCCCGTGCGACGCCTGAATCAAATCGCGGAGCCCTATGCAGGCAAGCGTCTTGCGAAGGCGGTATACGACATTCTTAATCGAATTGTACGGATTTCCCATGTCTGTACTTTCCCATATGACGTCTGTAAGCAGCCGCAGAGGATGTTCTCTTTTGCGGTTTAAGAGCAGAAATGTCAGGAGCACATATCCAGACTCATTTGTAAATGAATCATCTTTTAAAACATCGGTTGCAGAAATGATTTCCAGTTTCCCAAACAGATTTGCCTGAATGATTGTTGGTTGTTTTATACTCGCATAGCGCCGTTCTCTCCACTCCTGCAGCAGTATTTCATTTAGCTCCACAACGATGCAAAGGATAACAAGTCGTAAAAAACCCGGATCTTCCACATTGCGTTTCGGATTATCCACGCCGAGAAAACCGGCATTGAGTCTTTTTTGAAACGGAACCGCTAGAAGCGAATTCACACTCCGTTTCTCCAAGTATCTGTATTCTTCCAGAAATTCAGTTTTAATCTGCTCCAAATCCGTAATAATGATTGGCGTATCGCTCTTTAGTGAGCAAAGCCAGCGCGGAAACATTTCGAACGGCATAAATTGGAGATTGTCAATTTCGGGCGCTATTCCAGGGGCACAGCACTCATATGTATTGACTCCGATACCCAACTCATCGTCCACTTCAATGACATACGCTCTGTCAGCGCCGTAGAACATAAGCGCTCCCTGCAGTGCCAGTTCGATTTTTTCCTTTGGGTTCGTATTGTTGCGCAGTTTGGTTTCCAAATCGCTCAGAATGCGCAAATAATCGCAGCCATTACCGTCTACATTCAGTCTGCAGATTCCTTCCTTTCTATCACCGTTCATCATAGTGTTCACCTCCTATTTGGATGATACATCCCCAGATAAAACGCAAAGCTGCCCAGTAAGAACCGGACAGCCTTTCGCTCTCGTTGACCGTGCAGATATAGACTGTACGGTGCAGAATATTCATTTGTGTTGACCTAGTGCCTGCTAAGCAGAAATCGCTGCCTCCAGGGAAAGGCATTCACAACTCAATGCTCGTCATGAGCTTTTTCGATGATGTCAACCAACTGCCTCAGCAGATCGCAGGTGAGTATCTTTGTTTTCACAGGGAATTTATCAATACGCTCATAAAGGTCGCGCATGATGACCTGCTCCTTATAGTCATAGGAATCCAACAAAAGCTGATCCACTGTGGTGTGCAGCATGTTTGCCACTGAAACCAGCAGCTCAATGCTGATCCCGCCCTTGCCATTTTCGATTTTGCCGAGGTGGCTGTTCGTGCAATTCAGCCGTTCAGCGAACTCCTCCTGCGTCATTCCAAGGTTCTGACGCATCGCTTTTATGCGTCTTCCAAGAGCTACTTTGTCCACCAGCATCGTCTCCTTCTATATTATTATTTTACAAAAAAGAGGCGTGCTGTTGAAGTTACTATAAATCCATTATCCACCTTAATAATGCGTATTTACGCCTTGAAGTGGTTTTGTATTCATCAAAACAACAGAAAAGTAGATTCACAGTTTTGTAAGTTCTTAAAAGTCAACCATCAAACAACTCCAGATTACTGATCATTGCCGCAATGTCCACGTTCAAATCTTCCTGCATTTGTATAGATGGTGTTTCAACGCCTCCGGCAAGCAACTGACCGTTTGCGATTCGCTCGTCAATAATGGATCGAATCATTTGCTCAAGCGCCTCACGCCTTATCCCGCCGTCAATTTTAACACTTACTGGCGCAGGTTCAGCAAGCTCGGGATGTGCAGCAATATATGCATTCAGTGCGGCTATGACAACTGCGCTTTTTCGGTTTCCAAGACGCTCTAAAAGCTCTCCTGCCTGCACCTGTTCTCGCGTTTCTGAACCGAACTGCAGCGAAAAACGGTATTTCCCATCCCGCTTCACAACGGAACCCCCATTATTGTACCGCGCGCATGGCCATCTGTCCTCGCGCAAGCATCTCATAACCGATCGCGTTTGCCTTTGGATCCTCGATGAAGGTAGCTTTCGCCACAAGCGGGGTATGCTCAATCAACGGTCTGAACAGGACACTTCCGCCTCCAATAAAGATGGCGGGATTGGTACGCAAATCCACCTGAAGCTCACGCAGCTTGTCCAAAATATCTTTTGCGTGCAGCTGAGCCGCATCACGAATCGCCTTTTTTACCGCATCTGGCAGTATCGTTTCCTGCCCCTGCAGCACTGCACAGATATGCTCGTCTTCAATGCGCATGTCGTGCTGCGCGCTGATTTTGCCAATGATATCATTGTTCATGGTGATGACTCCGCTCTCCAAACTGCGGCAGAATTGCAGATCCGGCTTTCCGTTGCGGAGGAGAAGCACATCGGTAGTATATCCGCCGATATCCACGATAAACATCCGCAGCGTTTTCAATAGCTGTCCGCTTTGAGGAACAACAGCGGCATACGCCTGCGGATACACAAAGACATTTCGGATCACAATGCTCATAGGACGGTTGTTGTAAGCAAAATTCACTGTTCCAAACCGCCTGAAATACTGCGCGAAGCGTTCTCTCAGCATCCCGTAGTGTTCCGGCGGCAAGCCAACCGCAAGGTCGATCTGCTCAAACGCCGTATTGGCACCGGCAGCGGAAAGCTCCTTAGCAATGGCAAAGAGCGACAGGATAAAGTATCGATCATCTCTGGTCTTGTCTCTCATATAGGGCAAGCGCTGCCCGGTGAGCGACCAGTATTTCCCGTTGTACTCCAAAACCTCCTCTGCCATAGGCGGTTTTACGGTGTGTTCTGTCAGCCCGGAAATGAAAGAGAAATGCGGGGTTTTAACGGCATAATTTCCATGATCAATAGCGATCAACATAAGAGTACCTCCCATTTTAGTTTATCTAATTACACGGTTTAGCATGCGTATTTACAGCAGAAATACGCATTGAGTCAATAAATACGCGCGAAACGAAGGATCAGGCTTCTGGCTCTCCGTGGGGAAAAAGTCTCTGTTTCTCTCTTGGAAGAACACGATTCGACGCATTTACATTATTTCTTCCATAAAAGAAACTATTGATATTTCCAGCTGCTTGTGCTATGATAAAAGAAAATTCCGGAGGTGACCTGCCATGATCGTGCGTGAACGATATATGCGGCTGATCCGTGATTTTATGGATAAGCCTGTGATTAAAATCATAACAGGAATGCGGCGGAGCGGCAAAAGCGCTCTCTTGGAGCTTACGCGTCAGGAGCTGCTCGACCGCGGTGTTGACAGGAAGAACATCATTTTCATCAACTTTGAATCCTTGCGCTATGAGGCGCTCAGGGACTATAAGGCGCTGTACGCAGAGATCATCAAAATCGCTGGACAGACAGAAGGACGGATCTACGTCCTTCTCGATGAAATCCAAGAAGTGAACACTTGGGAGCAGGTCATAAATTCCCTCCGCGTAGATCTTGACTGCGATATCTATGTAACAGGCTCAAACGCAAAGCTCCTCTCCGGGGAACTCGCCACGCTGTTGGCTGGGCGGTATGTGGAGATACAGGTCTATCCGCTGGATTTTGAAGAATATCTGGCATTCGCAGCAGAGAATGAGGACGAGGCAAATCTCTCGAAGCGGGAACAGTTTGCTAACTTTCTCCGTTTTGGGGGACTGCCCGGCATCCATCAGCTGAAATGGGATGAGGATCGCGTCATGCAATACCTTCATGACATCTATAATTCCGTTCTGCTGAAGGATGTGATTGCACGAAACCGGATACGCGACACGGCATTACTGGAGAGTATTGTCCTTTATCTCATGGACAACATTGGAAACACTTTTTCCGCAAAAACAATCTCTGATTTTTTAAAAAGCCAGGGGCGAAAGCTAAGCACGGAAACCGTCTACAATTATCTGAAGGCATTGGAAAGCGCCTTCCTGATCCACAAGGTCGTCCGCTTTGACATCAAGGGAAAGCGGATACTGGAGACGCAGGAAAAATACTATCTCTCCGATTTAGGCCTGCGCCATGCCGTTATTGGCTACCGGGACAATGATATTGCCGGCGTTCTGGAGAACACTGTATTCCTGGAGCTGCTGCGCAGAGGGTTCTCCGTCAACATCGGAAAGCAGGATGTGGCCGAGGTTGACTTTGTCGCAAACCGGGCTGACGACCGGCTCTATATCCAAGTCTGCTATATTCTTACGCCGGAAAATACGGATCGGGAATTTGCGCCGCTGGAGGCGATCTCGGATAACTACGAAAAACTTGTCCTGTCCACGGATACGCTGCTGCGGGTCAATCGTGGCGGGATCCGCCAAAAGAACATTATTGACTTTCTGTTGGAACATTAAATATGCGATAACGCAGGAACGAGAAAAGGACGGTACAGCCGAAGCTGAACCGCCCTTTTTCACTAAGATAATTGCCGCTGGAAGCAGTGCTCCCAAACATAATCATCAAGACCTTTGTAGCGTGGATCCCACAGATAGGTGCCATAGCGAAAACCTGCATCCGAAAGCAGTGAGACCAGCGTCCTGTATCCGCCTTGCACATGGGGGTTCTCCATGAAATCCATGTCGAATGCAGTCATGATACGTTCTACACCTTGCTCATGCAGCTGCGGCAGGATAAGCTCCAATTGGGTCAATGCATTTACCCCCGCAACTGCGAGTACTGTCTGTCCTGTCAGATAATGGATGACATCCGCTTTCATGGGGCCCTCTGTGAGCAGCACCATAGCGCGCGGTTCCCCCGCAATATGTACCCAACCCTCTGCCTTACAGCCGTCTGTGCGGCCAGTGCTGGATACCCAGCGAAATTTGCGCCGCGTCGCATTATCCCGGCGAATCTGCATGCCTTGAATACGGCCTTTGCTGTCTCGCACCGGAATCAGAATACCGCGGCTCTCACAGGCAAAGGACCATTTCCCGTCTTTTCGGTAAAAGCCGGGAACACCGGACAGATAATATCCGCTGGATTGAAGCTGCCTTGCAATGGTTTGCATCCCCACCACCGGAGTGGTACGGTACCCAAGCCTGTCGATTTCCTCATCTGATAGGCCCCGGTTTCGCAGGTTCTGCCGATGGTCGGAGGCCAGCGTCAGCTTGGACAGAAGCCCGGTATAGGTGTCGCTTCGTGATGCTATATCTGTCGGTGGGACTTCTGCAACCACGGGCACAGTAATGTGCTCCGGCTTCGGTATACTGCCCTGCACATCCAAGCGTGCAATCAGAGCATCACGGACCTCCTCGCGGGCAATCCCCGTATAGTATGCATACAGATCGAAAATGCCGCCGGAGAACCCACAGCGCGGACAGCGAAATACATCCTTCTGCAGATTGATGTTGAGATGTTTTGCGTGCGGCTCGTCATCACAACACGGGCAGGGCACATTGTAGTTGCTTCTTCCGTATGGCGGGTATGGAAGCCCAATCAGCGGAATGATATCTGACATATGAAAGATGTCCATACAGCCTCCTTTCCGGGGGACGGTTTATCCGTCCCCCGTGATGATATCCGCATCACACGGATGCCTGCTGCATGGCATGTTCACAAATCAGCCTCGCCGCGTCAGACAGCTCCTGATTGTCTTTGTATTTATTGGCCACCCATGCAATCGCGTTTGGATCCATCGCTAACACCTCGCCAAGCGTCTTGCCGCTGTACTTTTTGATGGGGCACGGCTTCTGGAAAGCCTGCTCCAATCTCTGCTCCTCCGTTAGAACTGCCGGTTCGTATGCCGGCTCAATCTCTGCCTGCACAGGCTGCTCCATAGCCGGTGACTCTCGGCTCGTGTCCATCTCGCCGACAGGCAGTTCGTCCGGAGCCATGTCGGGGAAATCGTCGCCGGCCGCTGAGAACTGAAGCCCAAAGCCTGCGTTTCTTAGTGCAATGCCTACCGCTGCCGTCTGCGCCCATTCCCGCGGTGACACAGATGGCTTGGAGGCATCCGGGCCTCTTGACGCTGTAGCCTCTGCGAGATAGCAGTCAACCGGGTCCTTGTAGCTGGGATAGATGCGCGCCGTTGCCACAAAACAATCCTTGCCGGGCGACACCTGGATGGCGATGCGGCCTTCAGGGTATTTCAGGCGGAACCATGCCATTTGGATCATGACAGGAAGACGCTTTCGCGTCTCCTGCGTATTGAGATCCGTATAATCCACGGCAAACGGGGAAGGGTCAAAGCCCTCCACCTTGTGGATGCTGTCCAGCTTTGCCAGCATAGCTGTTTTGGCATTCGAGTTGTTCTGACTCATGATAAAGCCCTCCTCTTATTTACTGATGTTGATGTAGGTGTTGCGCAGCTTCAGCCAAACCGGTAAAACGGTGTTGATCAGGCTGCTTACACCCTTGCGATACTGGTTCTGATCTGTTGGGGTGAAGCTGGAAAACCGCTTCCGGCAGTCTAGGACGACCTTGTCAAGGGTCTCGGACGCCGTCTGGCGCTTGGCCTTCAGATTCTGATCTGCAGGCTGTCCCAGCCGCCGTTCCTTGGTCAGGCACTGGATATAGGCGTCTACCAGCTGGTAATGGCCGGACAGAACGGCTACATCCGTCGTGACCGGTGCCGTCTGGCAGAATGCCTGACTTGCATAAAGCACCTCAATACGATACAGCAGCTCCTGATACAGCATCAGCTGCTCCAGGGAGGCATGTCCTGCACCGATCTGCTTTTCCATCTCGTTTTTCAAATTCTTGTACTCACTGAGCCAAGTTGCCATTGTAATGATCTCCTTTCACATTTGAGATTAGCTCTTTGATTCGCGCCGAGAGCATCGTCCCGCGCTGTTCCGTATCTGTACGCTTGATGGCAATGCATAACGCTCTCCGCTCTCCTACGATCAGCACGCGCTCCTTTGCGCGTGTAATTGCCGTATAAACAAGCGGACGCACCAGCATGACCGCATGGGCGCACTGCAGGTTGATGATGACAGACTTATATTCGCTGCCCTGGGACTTGTGGATGGTGGAGGCGTAGGCCAGATCCAGCATTTCAAGGTCGCTTCCGTCATACTCGGCAATTCGGCCATCGCCGAAATCAACGGTCAGCACGCTGTCGGTGTCATCGCGGGTGACGGATGTGATATAACCGATATCGCCATTGCTGATGTCCTCGCAGTTTTTTATCTGCATGACCTTGTCTCCCAAACGATATATCCTCTTTCTGTATGCAACCTCCGGCTTTTTCCCGTCCTGCGGATTGAGCTTTTCCCGAAGCCGCTCGTTCAGCGCATTCACGCCCGTCTCCGTTTTTTGGCGGTATGGGGTCAGAAGTGCCACATTGTCAACACCGTATCTGGCGGTTTCCTGTAGGTACAGTGTCTCGATCTGCTGTGCGGAAGCACTCATGTCACAGGAGTCATAGAACTGGAAATCCTCGCCGTATTCCAAGCTAAGATTTCCGTGTCGGATGAGCTTTGCATTAGCAGCAATACGGCTACCATAGCTCTGCCGGAATATGCGATCCAGCCGCACTACCGGTACAGCGCCACAGGCGATGATCTCGCTCAGCACGGCGCCGGGCCCGACAGAGGGAAGCTGATCCGCATCGCCAATCAGCACAAGCTGACTGCCGTGCGGTACGGAGCGGAACAGATGGTTGGCAAGATAGATATCCATCATGGACACCTCATCCACTACAATCAGATCCGCATCCAGCATCTCCGGTTCACAGTAGTCGCCGTCCTCACCGGCCAGAAGCCCAAGCGCTTTGTGAATGGTAGTGGCCGGGAACCCGGTCGATTGCTCCATCCTGCGGGCTGCGCGTCCTGTAGGCGCACAGCAGATAATTTTTGCTCCGCGGTTTTTCCTGCGATAGATATCCAGCAGGAATCGCTGGATCAGCGTCTTGCCGGTACCGGGGCCGCCGGTAATCACACTGAGCTGTGATGTCAGGGCCGTCGTAACTGCGTGCCGCTGTTCGGAAGCCAGCTGTATACCCTGCTTTTTTTCTTCTGCGGAGATCTCCGTATCAATGTTGACGTGAGACCCCGCTTTCTCATAAGTAAGCATTCTGTAAACGGCCCACGCAAGGCTCTGTTCCGTTCGCGCTGTGACTGCGCGGTATACCTGCCTGTCGTAGGAGGCCAAGCGGCCGGACTCAAGCATTCTTGAAGCACGTACCGCCAGCATCTCTTCCGTCAGCCCTTCGGTATCCAGCAGCTTCAGACATTGCTTGAGAAAGCTGTGCTTTTCCATACACAGATGTCCTTTCAGCTCTGCATCGGTCAGCGTGAATATCAGCCCCTCATCCACACGTTCCGGCGAAAGAGGGTCAAAGCCCATGCTGACAGCAATACGGTCAGCCGTCTTAAAGCCGATGCCCACCATCTCACACAGACGGTAAGGGTGATTTCGGACGATGTCCATGGTATGCTCTCCGTACTGCTTGTACAGCTTGACCGCCCTGTTAGGCGTTACACCATGTGGTGCCAGAAAGGCAACCACATCGCGTGCGCCGCGGGAGGCAAGATAGGAGTCACAAATCTTTTTGAGCTTTGTTTTGCTGATGCCCGACACGGCAAGCAGTTGTTCCGGCTCATGATCCAGCACGGTCAGCGTGTTCTGCCCAAACATGGCATAAATCTTTTCCGCGGTTTTAGGACCGATACCCTTGATCTGCCCGGAGCACAGGTAAGCGATGACGCCTTCCTTGCTGGGTACAATCACTTCATCGAAGCCCTCGACTTCAAATTGGATGCCATGCTTGGCGCTCCGGCTCCAACGTCCGCGCATATCATAACGCAAATTATCTGCCGTCGGCAGGCAATAACCCACCGCCTTGATCTCAGAAACCACATTCCCCGCCGCGTCCATGACCTTCTCACAAGGTCGGTACAGGGCGATCATGTAGCTGGCATCACCAGCCGTAACGGCTTTCGGGTAGATCAGCCTTTTGAATTGACATATCAAGATCGATTCTCCTTTCCTTTTGAAATCGGGTAATCAGTCAAAGTCAGGCTCCTCAAAGACCATGCCGTCGTAGTCACTGCGTTCTTCGGCATCGGTGGGGCTCCAGTCGTCTGACCAGTTGACATGATCGGTTGTGAGATGGTCTGCAAGATCCATAGCCGCAGCCGAGGTAGCTGCTCTTACGAACACGACACCTGTGCGGACGATCGTGACCTCATAGATAGACCCGTTAACGGGGCAATCATCGGTCGCTTGATTGTCCAATGGCGTGTAGTATTTCAGCAGTTCGCTCTCCGGTAGCGTCAGATCCTTGTGCATGGGCAGTGTCCCGAATTTAAGCGCGCGGCTGATGGTCACAATGTCTCCTTCGACCTTTTTGACCTCGCCGCGAATGCAGAATTCCGTTTCCGGCTGTCCTTCTGTTTTGCAGATCAGTTTATCTCCAACATTCAGCATAAATCTGCTCCTTTCTGTTATAGGGTCGTGACCAGCACCTTGCGGGTCTGTGGGAGAAAATACTCCTCTTCAATGACCTGTGCTTCTCTTGTAAGCCGGAGCGCCAGCTCAACCATACGGTCTGCCAGTTGATCCAGCTCCTGCACGAGTTTTACACGTTCACGAAGCGCGTGCATGCTCCAGTCCTCGAAATCCTCGCCGTCGTCAGTGCCACGCCCCGGATAAGTTATCACCTGCATGTGGGTCTGCGAGAAATTGACCCGAGTGGGTCTTCCGCAGACACCGCAGGTGCAGTTGCCATCTGCAGCAAGCTGGTAATTCCCCTGTCCGCAGTTAGTGCAGTAGGACTTGTAGCCGCTCGGCCGCTTTTCTCCCTGATAGAGAACCAGATACCCGCCGCTTCGTCCGTTCATCGCTGCCTGCCAGAGATAGTTGTGTTTCGCAGCAAATTCCCATTTACACTCGTCCATGGCATCAAAAAACTCCTGGGTCTGGATCATATCGAACAGCTTGTCCACCACCTCGGGCGAGAGCCCAAGGTGTGTGATTTTTAGGTTACAAGCATACGATGTGGATCTGTTCCAGGAGTTTAATGTTGGATAGCGAAAATGTGTGGTCAGATACTGCGTCATTTCCTGTCGGGACCGGAGATCTACCGGCTGATAGAATCTACGCAAGGCATCGCACCTCCCAGGACCGGTCTGCTCCCGGCTCGTTGGAGACCAGTGCCGGATGCGTTTCGTCTATTGTGACTAACTTCTTATCCGCTCCGGCCTGTGTCGCCAGCTTGCGAACATCCAAATAGAGGTCTTCGCAGTATACGATGATGGGGATTCCCAACTGGGCGGCATGATGGATTTCGCCCTTCATACCACGGCTGATGCGATCCCCGCAAATCAGCAAAACCTCGCTCTGTTCCAAAAGCTGAAGCCCAAATTGCAGAGCCAGTGCACGCTCCGCCGCTACATGGTCACACAGGAGCATGGGCAGATAGGCGTGGGGGGCGCGTGCCAGGTATCCCAGCATGGTGCGGGCATAAAGCATGTATGCCCGAGCACGCCAGATGTTGCTGAGTTCTTCTTCCGCCGTGCTCCCGCTCAAAGGTGAGCAGATATAGGCGCGTTTCCGGTAGCGGTCGTTTTTCAGGAATTGCCGGTCAAGCTCGCGCTCCCAGCTTTCGTGATAGGCTTTCATTGCGTCGTGCATTATTGATTCTCCCTTCTTATGTCGGTGTAACCGATACTTTTAGTTTCCGGCTCTCACTGGTCTTGAGTACATCCGCATACACGGTGGGATACTTCTCTTTGAGGAGTTTCGAGTCGGGACGTTTGGTTGTTTTAGTGACAAAATCGATGAGGAGCTTGTCGCCGGTCGTGCTCAGCACGCCATGCTCATGCGCCTGCATCAATTCTGCGATTCGCACGCTGTGTGCAGCGATCTCCCTTTCATAGGTTTTGATCTCCGCATTGCAGTCGGAGATTTTCCCCTGCAACAGCGCGATCTGGCGCAGCGCCTTCTCATACTTTGCAGGGAATTCAATCGTGGGGAGTCCGGGCTGGCTGGCGCCGTAAATGCGCGCCAGGGATTCCAGTGCCAGTGCTGGCTTGACATCCGCCATCGTAGGTGGCTTGTCATGCTCTAAGCTCCAAATCCATTCCTCAAGCCGCTGGAAGATCATATCCTCCTTGGCTCGGTCACGGGTAAGCGCCGGCATTGCCAGATCATGTTCCGGATTGTTTCCCCAAATAGTAGAAAACGCGCCAATCTCCACATCCGCCACAGCCAGATAGAAGCGAAGCTGCAGCTCATAGTAGATGGGATAGGCATCGTCAGCCCAATCTCCGGCTTTGTGATAGGTGCAGCTTTTGCACTCCAAAATGCCGGGAGCGTTGTCCTCCTTACGGGTAAAGCGGCGGTCAAAGTCCGCAAGAGCCCACGGGTGATCTGCGTGCTGATACATATAGGTATCGTCATAAACCGTATTGCCGGTTTTTTGCTGATACCAATAGGCCGCGATAGGTTCCAGAAGATGCCCCATCATCAGCTGCTCCTGATTGGATTTCACAGGCGCCTTCATCCGTCCCTTTTTGATCATCCATAGCTCCAGCGGTGTTGTCCACGGCGATACGCCGAAGATAGCAGCCACATCGCTGCCTCCCACCGTATATGGAATGGTGCCCTTAGGCCCGTGGGCGCGGCATTCCAGCCATCGCTCGTTGGTCATGCCTGCAGTGTCGCAGAGAATAATCGGAGCGGACATCAGTAGCTCACCGCCTTCGCAAGGTCGTAATCGCCCCACCTCAGCGTAAGCGCCCGCGCCATGTTCTCCTCCACAACGAGCATTTTGCTCTCAGGTGCATGGTCGGATTTGAGAATATAGGGGATCTCCTGCATAGCCATGAACACATCATGGGCGGTTGCAGTTCCTCCTCCATAGGCCATCTCAAACATGCCGATTGCTTCCAAAGCAGCTTTCTTCGGCAGAGACAACTTTTTGCAGATTCTGGTCATCGCATTGACCGGATAGCTCAGATGGATATCCAACAGCTTTTGTAATCTGGCGACTGAATCACCGAACTGCGCAAACAGCTGGTCCAAAGCTGCTTCAAAGTCCTCCACTTTACTCTGGTGCCTGTGGTCCACGGCGATACAGCTCCCAATATGGATCGGGTGCTGCGTACCCTCCAGCATGGCGGAAACCTTAGCCGAGGCAATGCCGGTATCCGAGGTAACAAAGCGGATGGCGGGAACAAGTTTGGCAGCAAGTGTGGGTTTCCCCTGCGACGCCAGCAGCTTGGCATAGGCGCCGAGCAGGTCTTCCTTTTGCCCGGGCATAGTCCAGGAGGCACTGGAGAGCGAATGATCGCGATAACCGCCCTGAAACATGCTGCCGGGGAAACGGTCGTCCAGCTTTTTGGTCAGAACCTTCAGCAGTTCATCGATCGGCAGCACGGAATAATCCATGGAATCGCCGGAGTGTGCTGCCGAGATTTTTTCATCTCGGATAAGCAGGAGCGTCTCCGAAGAATACAGCTCCAGGCAATCGTTAAGCACCGACGCCAATCTTTGGCGGCTCAGCTTCGGCAAGGCCGATCCACTGATTTTCGCTCTGTCCAACAGGCTTTTGTAGGCCGTGCTGCGGACGGGATAGTAAGAACCATCTACCCGCATGGCAAGACCGAGGTTTTCCGCCGTGTCCTCAACGGACTCAGCGCTGATTCCCGCAGCGAATGCGGACGGAGTTCCATAAAGAGGCGACGCCTTATCCAGCGGCTCAATATGCAGTTCGTTGACCCTGCATCTGTGCCATCGGCTTTCCAGCGATTCCTTCTCATGGTACCGGCGCATCCCATCGTAGGAAGCAAAGGTTGTGGAGTAGTTGTCCTGGCATGGTTGTAACATTTTTGTGTTCTCCTTTCGTTTTTTTGGCGGTATTCGCCGTGATATAACAAAAACCAGCAACCCATGATCGGACTGCTGGCTTATGCCACTATGGAATTGGCCGGAAACAAAAAAGTGCCATTCGTGCAATGCACAAATGACACTTCGCAACTCGGTTAAACTCTGCTTAGCCGTGGCTAAACTCTGATACTTACATGATGATTATATCAGAGCTGCGGCCGACAGTCAATCCATAGTCAAACGAAAAGGTCATAAAAGCCGAAAGGAAAGAGGGATGCCGCAGATGCGGCATCCCTCGAAAGGCAAACTATGCGGAACGGTTCAACGCCCACATCCCGCGTCCTGTATTCACGAAGAGCTGCGGACTGCATTGTAGGGTTTGGCGAACCTTCTCTTTCCACCACTGATTTTTCCGCGCTTTGGTATATGGCTCGACTTGCTCATAAATGTATGCAAGCGAAACAGGAGATTGGCAGGTTTCCAGCACTGCTGCAACCACATCCCGCCAGGTAGCGCCGTTCATATCGCGGATATCCTTTTGTACAGGCTCCGTCATCAGGATCGGATACACCAAGGACGCATCCTTCTTGATAATCAGTAGATACTCATGCAGTATGGGGATGAAATGCCCACTGTACTGTGTTTGATTTGAAAAGCAATTGTGCTGTGCTTTTATGATGACATTTTCCAATGTGCCCGGCTTGATCAATTCAAAGAGCATGCTGTAAAGCTGCCCTTTCTTCTTGATATCGCCGACCAGCACGGCCATCCTGCCGCCACGCTCCAAAGCGCAGAATTGTTTCATCATGGCGTAGTTCATTACGCGCACGAAGTCCTCCCATTTGGGGATACGTGATAAGTCGAACTGCCGGGGATCATATCCGTATTTTGACTGCACCTCCGAAGCCTTGTACATCACGTCTGAATATGTAATCAAATCCCAATACGGCGGATGCCAGAACACAAATTCAGGGCGCTCCGGTATCTCGCAATTGATGAGATCGAATCCGCTGTGCAGATCGTAGCAATGGCTAATGATTCCCATGGAATGAGCGGCATCCTGCGTCGTGCCGCTGCCGCACATGTAGTCGCAGATCTCGGCCGGCCTGAAAAAACCGATCAGATCCTCAATCAGCTTGGGTGAACAGTTGCCGCGATAGCGATTGTTGCCGCCAGTTCCGCGCTCTGGATACGAGACGATGGAGGTGAGCCTGTTTTCAGCACTCATAGCCGCCTTCTCCTTTCATATGCATATACAGGCAGCAATCATCGCACTCTGATTTGCCCGAGCCAATGCAAAGCGGGTATGGATTTTCTGCTTCTGGTGTGAAACAGTCCGGTTGCTTTGATGCTTGCCTGACCAAACCATGAGCAGCCTCAGACACACTTTCCCAATACGCTTCCCAATAGTGGTCATTGCGCCCGAGATGGCGTTCGATGCACTCAGGAATCATCGGGTTTGTAATGAGTCTCTGATACTGTGCGTCACTCAATGCTGCAACTTCATCCCATTGTTCGATTTGCGATATAAAGTCTTCGGTCTGGCATTGCGCCTTATACACTCCTCCAACCTCCCGAATATACCTACTGGATATCATCAGCGGCTGCCGGATAATCATGATTTTGTAGTGATTTTCCATATACTCGCCGTTAAGATATGCTTCGTAGAAGTCCATCGAAGAATTCTCTGCGAAGATGCTTGATTCTCTCCAAGACGGAACACTTCCGTCCTCCAATTCTTCTCGAATACGATTTGTCATAATACGCTTTGCATCGTCATAGTCCGAGAACGCCTCGCAATCATTTCCGTGCTCGCCATCCACAGCCCAGTCTTCCATCACAAGAAAAACATTGACGCGTTTACGCATAGAACGAAGATCATCCAACGGACGAATCATTTCGGGCGCCATGATAACCATGTCCAGTACGATATCAGCAATGGTCTTTGGCTGGTGATACAGATCAGAGAAGGTATCCTCCAGCGTCTTGACCTCATGCGGCATGACCGGAGGGTCAAACTCACAATAGATGTCAGGCGTTTCGTTTTCGGTCTCCTTATCCTCGCCATCATGAATGGCGTTTATTCGGCCATAAAGCCCTGCGTATTCACTCTCAGCGGTTCCGACAATGGCTCCGCCAATCGTGTATGTGACGCCTTCATACTCAAATTCAGCGCCAGTTCTGTTCAAAATCATTTTTCACTCCTCCTATCTTAGATATGGCAGTCAATCCCGACAATGAAATGATCGTCAGGAATGCTGTCTATGTAGTCTGCCAACATCTGCCGCCATGCATCCGGCTTCTTGTCGTTGCTGCTGATACCCCACCAGCCCATTTCTCCCTTGGAGTGCCAGTCTCCGTCCTGAAGGAAGGAATAGGCGTCGGGCACCATGCGCTGATCCGGTGCGAGTCCGTTGCGGCGGAGGTAAGCCTCCTCGCTTTCATTCTTGAAATAGATCTGCGTTACGAAAGAGATAATTCCATCCTCCGTGATCTTCCAGAAGCTGCCTTCCGGAGCCTTGCCGGAGCGAAATGTCTCTGCAAGAAGCTCAAATCGCTTTTTGGCGTGCTGCAGCTCCCATTCCTTCATGAGTTCCCATGCAATATCCCTTTTTCTTGCGCCGCAGACCCATATATAGCCTTCGGGCGCTTCACATACAGCATCTTCGTTGCCCCATGTGCGCTCACCGTTAATTCGTTCTGCTGTGTCACGGACAAGGAATTGGAACGGCCAGCGGCCACCAATGGAATACCAATCCCAGAAGGCATTCGGATTGCAGTAATACCCATACGTATTGGTCTTGCTGTCATAGGTATAACCGCAGTAGTCCTCCGCATACTGCTTCAGACTGGGATAGAGCTTCTTCACCGGATATCCCATAAATGCACGCATCTTTTTCGCTTTCTTCGTGCGCTTCTCATGGCCGAGGTGCCCGGCCTTTTTCTGGAACACCTTGCCATCTTTGATGAGATATTTTTTGCATACCAGCCGGTTGTACTCCGGAACGACAGTTCCGTCCGGAAAACGGACACAGTTGATTTTGTCGGTCTCATAATCCCGCCGCAGGTCATCGGTTCGATCCTCAAACTCCAGATAGGCCGGGTCATCCGTTCCTTCACAGAATGGGGCCATCAGCTCATCAATCTCGCACTCAGCCGAACGTTCCAGAGTGCTGGCCTTGCTTTGAAGTCGTTTCAAAAGAAACCGCAAAGCAAAACTCTCCGGGTCCTGCGTCAGCTTTTCTTTGACTTCTGCGATCTGTTCCGCATAACGCATGTTTTCCTCGCAGTTTTCCTCCAGCTTGGGCATATAAAAATTGACCAATGTTACAAAATGACTCATTTTTTTGATTCCTTTCCTGTTGTAAGATTAACGGGCAGCAGGAAAAGAATCCGCTGCCCGTCGTTGTGAATTGTAATATCCCCGTTAGACCCGCATATGTCGCTTGACCGCTGCGGTCAGCTTTACGGGCAGTTGATTCAGATCTGTGATGTCCATAAAGGAATCACCATAGATTCGCTCGATGTTCTGTTTGTCCTCCCCGATAGCGGCCGCAATGAACAATACTCCCTTGCGCCGGTACTCCTGCTTGATGCCGCGGAGATCTTCCTCGGCGGCACTTCCGTAGTAACCGGGCGCTGCCGGTTGACCATCGGATACAAGAATCAGGATTTTTACCTCCTCCGGCCGTTTAACCAGCTGCTCCGCCACAAAACGAAGCGCGGCGCCGTCGCGATTGCTGCCACGGGCGGCAATGTCCATCAGGCGGTATTTATCATCGTTATCGATGCTTTCGAACTCTGCATAGGAATACAGCTCCACACTGCTGCCGCTGGTGGAATGACCGTAAACGGTGACAGGGATATGCAGCGCCTTGCAGAAGTCATATAGAATGATAGCCGAAGACCTGGCGTAGGTGCAGCGGTCGCAGGAGCACATGCTGCCTGATTCGTCCAGCAAAAGCCCTACGGACATCTGTGGAATTTCATTGGGCAGGGCATTTTTATAAAAAACCTTCCCATCGTTCCGGCAGAGGGCGTGGGCATCCAGCCGTCGCCCCATCATGAGACCGGTCTGCTTGCCGCCGCGCTGTTTATCCTTCAGCTGCTGCAAGAGGCTTTTCTGCAGCTGCCGTGAGATATCCAGCAATGGCCCGGAAATGGCGTTATACTGCTCTACAAGCTCCTCATCAACGGTGGATATCCGGTTCACACAGATATCAACACCGGCATGGACATCTCCATAGGAGATGCTCTGGGCCACATCGTTGAGTTCCCGTGTCCGTTCATTCTCCAGCTGCTCGCAGGCGGCCTTCTCCGCCATCTTGTCCAGCAGGCGCTCAATGTCCTCCGCTGCATGGTCATAGCGTTCACGCTCATATGCATCGTTGTGCTTGGTCGCCCCTCCGCTGCCTTCGGAAACACGATCTGTCTGCTGATAGGGGATGCGTCCGTCTTCTTCCGCTGATACTGCCTGCTTCCCACCGGAAGCGCCTTCCATATCTCCGGGAATTGCGCCTTCTTCCGCCGGATTTTCGGTCTGGGAGATCCCGGCAGAAGAACGCTCGGATTCGGGGTCAGTCTGGGGCTCGGACTCTTCAGAGCCGCTGCTTCCTTCAGACTCGCTTTTTTCTGCCTGAGCTGCCGTCTGCGCCCGTTTCCCAGCTCCGGCTGCCACACAGACCGCACCCACTTCGGGGATCGGTGTGCTGCTGCCCTCGCCGGACACAGAGCTTCCGGCCATTGCCTGCAGAATCTGCGCGATGGTCTCGGCCAGCGACTCTGTGGAACCGGACGCCTTGGCCTCCTCCTGGCGCTTTTTGCTGATCTCCAGGAAATCCTCGATATAGTCCCAGCAGCGAACCAGTATGAGATTGACGACCTTGAGCCGTTCTTTTCCGGAGGGATTGACAATGGCGGCGTCCAGATCGTGAATCAGTTTGAACACGACCTGAATGCGCTCATCGCTGAGGGGAGCATCTCCGTACTTGATTTCACCGAACTTCACATACGACAGCATGATCTGCAGGATGCTCTCAAAGATATGGCAGTTCCCGTCATCCTCTTTCTCGATAAGCTCCGTTACCGTCGGAATGCTCTCATACTGCTGCTCCCGTAACGCTTCCAGGCAGTTGCCCAGCGTGCCGCGGAATTGAGCGAGTATCCGATTTTCGATATAGGCGTCCTCAATGACATTGGAAATATGGTGCGCGACATAGCGAAGCATCTCATTGTTCCGCGGCTCCAGCCTTACATACTCCCACAGCGCTCGTTCGCTTACAGTGTCTTTGGGCAGCTTGTAAACAGGCGGCTCCGGGTACCATTTCTCCCGGCTGAGGTAGTTGTTGTAGGTCTGGCCCGCAAGAAAGTCCGTGTATAGACAATGCCCAAGTTCGTGGGCAAACAGTCCGCAAACGATCTCATAGCGGTTCTCCCGCCCCCTGTTTTGGGTCACCAGCCTATGCCCCGCATTGATCAGCACCGACAGGTTATTGGTGCATGCCACTTCACCGGACTTCGGACTCCAGCTGATGGCCACATGGATGCGGCGGTTGTATTTATACCGCCGCGTCTGTGCCATGGCCATATCTTCAAAATGTCCCGCAAGGATGCGGGACGTGAAGAATTGCCGGTCTGTGATTCTGCTGCGTTTTTCATTGAGCAGCTGTTTAACCCGCTTATGATTCACTCTTGCCATATAGAGTCGTCCTCCTTTCTTCCGGACTTATGCCGATGTTCGCTTCCGCTTTGGGGCAAACATAGGGTCCAGAATGGTTGTAATCAGGGCTTCCCGGTCTTCCTCGTCGGCAGTGGCTTTGCTGATGACCGTATACTTTGCCGACAGATAAGGGTCGCCGGAGATCTCTGCACTGATGACCCAATCGATCAGGCTGCGCATTCCGCAGGCACCGTCGGTGATACTGTTTTTGCGGCAGTAATCGGCCATGTCGTTGACCACCTGCACCATCTGGGATACCAGGTATTCGTCGGCACATCCGGTCACGGCCATGGCTCGCTGTACCATAACCTCGGGCTCCGGCAGTTCAATGTCCTTGACCAGACTCATTCTGTCCACCACCGACTGGTTCATCTGCCGACAACCTTCGTAACTGACATTGGTCGTCACAATGACGACCGTATCAGGATGCCTGCGAATGATCTCGCCGGTCGGAAGAGTGATAGACCCCTCCTGCTCCAGAAGAGAGTTAAGGCCCACCAGCACACCCGGCTGAATGATCGTGGATGGCTCCTGAACCTCGACTAAATACCCGTGTTTTAACGCTTTCACAAAATCCGTCTCCACATAAGTATAGTTCTGGCCGGAGCTTTGACGGTTTTCAGCACGCTTGCTAAGAGCCTGTACCTTTTCCGTGACCTTTTCCAGCACAACGCTCATGCAGTCCTGCACGGTAGCCGCCAGATTTTCCACGCCTGTCAGAGCCTGATAGACGCCGGCAGGATCGTAGTCCATATCATCCAAGTCCGGAAGGCGCAGAAGCTTAGCTACATTGGCATAGCTGATACCTCCCATGGACTTGAGGATCTCGCGCTCACGGTCAAGCTCCGAGCTACCGGTGGACACTGCGTCCGTTTCAGGGAAGATCATGCCGGTGAAATCAAATATTTCTGTGTTGGCAGAGCAGGTATACTTCATGTATGGCAGCCCCAGTCCGGCGGCAATGGCTTTTGCGCCCATGGTCTTGCCGGTACCGGCAGGCCCGCGCAATAGGAAGTTTCGCATCTGCATGGGCCGCCCGGTGGTTTTCTGCGCATGCTTGCAAATATCCACCACTTCCGGCGGAATGATATACCATTCCGGGAGTTTCGGAATCAGGCTCAGCTCCAACGCGCTCAAGGTGCGTCCCGGCGTCAGGGGATACTTGCCGACGAAATCCGTATGCTCCACCACGACGCCGGCTTTTTTGATAACGGCCGGTCCGGTCTTGGCAAAGATCGTGAATTCCCCGGCTGTGACGCTGGTGGGCACAAAAGATCCGGAATCCAGCTGACCTTGAGAGACCCGCATCAGGTTTCCGGACTTGTCCACTGTGATATTGATATGCGCCGGGCAGGTATCGTCCTTGATTCTGCGGTAGGCATTGTCGCAGAGGATTGCCATGCTTTCGGTCGCCTTTGCCATATCCGGGTATCCGGCAATGAACTGGTCGTAGTACTCCTGAAAGGTTTCATCGAACTCCGCATCTGACATCAGGAACGGCATTAGGGCAAAGAAGATTGCCGCGCCGTCTCGCTGGCTCGGATGCGCCACGTACTGCTCGATGAGCTCGGTGTTTTTGTCATAAACGCTTGCCAAAGCGCTGCCGGAGGCTGCATCGAACACCACAATATGATAGGCATCCGGACCGACGGAGGATTTATACTCCGCCACGCTTTTGTTTGTATCGATCTGGCCGACCGCACCTTCTCCGGTGCCGTTCATGCACCGGCACATGGCGTGGACTGCCTTGATCACAGAACCACATAGCGTTGATTCCGTCTTTGCCCCGTACATGGATGCCACCTTGACCTTCTTATTTGTCATGGTATCAAAGGGGACGGGCAGCGAACGGGAGTAGTTGAACAGATTGTTGATTGATACGCTCATATCGCGTCATTCCTTTCTGCAGTGTCACTGCGTGAAATCAATGGTAATACCGGTATCTGTACAGCAGCAGTTCTCCATACCGTTTCGTTCCAGCTCCCGGCAGATGTCCGGCCAGCTTTCTCGGGCAGGCAGTTCTGCCGCCGTTATTTCCAGCATGGATAGCCCTTGCGCGATGCTTTCGTTGCACCGCTCATTGAGTTCCATAACATGGGCGTCCACCCATTCAAAAGCCAGATACTCATAATTCTCCGGGGGATCGACCTTCTGCGGAGTGTCATCCTCGTTTTCCTCTGCGCCCGTCTCATCATTTTCCGTTTCCGGCATCTTGACTTCTTCCGCGTGCGGGTAGGTCAGGCTGCACACTTGAAGGCCGCGAATCACAACGATCGCTTCACGGTATCCGCCGGCATGGTTGAGCAGGATTCGCACCTCGTTGCCTGTCGCAATATTGTGCATGGCATTAGGCGTCTTCCATACCCATCTGGCGTTGGGGAAATCGGCCGTGACCAGCTCTGTAATCCGCCGCTGCATTGAGCCGAACGCCATGTCCCGGATATCCTGATCCGTAGGTTCTGGGCGAGCAGCCGGAAGCAGAGGCGGGATATTCTCCACTTTTCTGGCAGAGAGAAAGAGCAGTCGCATGGCGGCGATAAAAATACCGAGTATCACCAATAAGAGAATCGGCCAAAGCCTGCAAACAAACAGCAGCAGAGCCAATGTCCCCAGTATGGTCAAAACCTCATAGGCGATGTGGCGCTTGAATTCTTTGTTTTGCATATATTGTCCTTTCTGAACGCAAAAAACGCACATGAGTCCACATAGATACTCATGTGCGTTTTAATGCGCCCGATCCATTTGTAGTTCTTCGATTGATTATTCGTCGAAGAACGAATTTACGCCGCCGAAGGGTTCAAAGCCGGTGAAATTACCGGGCATCTCTCCGTTGGAGGCAGACTTTGCGGGTGCGGCAGCCGCTCTGGGCTGTTCCCCAGCTTCCTCGGTCTTCTGCTTTCCGCCGCCGGAGGAGCAATACTCAATCTCATCCAGAATGACCACCATGGCGCTTCTTTTTTCATGCGTCGTGCTGTCCTCCCAGACATCCTCGTCCAGGCGGCCGAGAATATTGATGAACGAGCTCTCTTTAAGCTGCATCTTTTTGATGCGCTCACATACCGGGCCAAAGGCTTTTACAGAGAGGTTTACCCATCGGGTGTTGTTTTCGGCGCGGGTGTCGTACACCTTTTTGCCGATGCGGAACCGGACGCTCTCCCCGTTTTCGGAGAATTTGAGAGCCGGTGCGCCGTCATATCCCTTGGAGATGACGACATCAGTTGCGATTACCTTGAACATAAGATGCTCCTTTCTTGCAGGTGCTGCCTGCTATAACATGATTTATTTCAACCCATTCAGGGAAGAAACCGAGAAACAAAAAAAGTGCCAACCAACACAAATGTGTTAATTGACACTTTATAACTTGAATACTCTGGTGTTCCGCGCAGGAAACCTTGATACTTATGATTGTATTATAGCAGGTTCTCATATGACAGTCAATTGCTTTCCGCTGTTTTCGCCGGGCACTTCGCTGTTTTCACCGGGGGACCTTGCTCCAGCACAGACAGAACCAACTCCAACGCAAGCCTCACTCGAAGCGGGTCGAATATACAGTTTCCATCCGGCAGGATACCCGCTTCGACTCTGTTCTCTATTTCCCTGACTAATCCGCGGATCTCATCGCCTTTTGTCATTTTGATCCTCTTCCTTTCAAAATATCGATTGCCAAATATGTGCTAAGCTGTTGGCAGCCTTCGTTTTCATATACCGGTGTGCCGGTTGCCGTATATACCGTGATGATGTCGCCCTCATCAACATTTCGAAGTCTTCCGGCGATCTGTATTTTCACTGTATGTGGGTCTGACCACAGATAGAGCGTTTTGATGCGGCGGCGCATCGGAGTTTTTTCCAGCCCGGTACAGTGACCACGAATTACCACTATTTGATCGGTGACTGCTCTATACAGCAGTTGCAATGCACTGAACCCATAAAAGGCGAAAAAGAGCAGGACGGAAAGAGACAGATAAAGGTTGCCCTCCAACAACAGAGACACCACCATCAATAAAAGGCTTACCAGCGCGGCTCCACATCTCATTATAATCTGTTTTTGCAGCGGCGGTGGGATTTTTTCGAATTTTTCTCTCATTACGCACCTCACAGCAGAAGGATTCTCTTTTTCTTCAGTAGCCTGAGCAATGCGGAAACGACCTCATCCCGCACTGCGGCGTGTTCCATTTGGGCTTCCAGAATGTTATCAAAAATGGTTTCCTGCGTATAGATTGTTTCCGTCAGGTTCTGCCTGTTTCTATCCCCCAACAGATTTATTTGCGGGGCTACATGATGTTCTGTCAGGAATACCAGTTCTGCCGTGGTGAGCCGAAGTCCGGCTTCTGTCAGCCATAGCAGCAGTTCTTTTTGGCGTGCGCTGAGAATCGCACGAACTCCTTGTGGCTTCGCAGGCGTCAGAACGCACTGCGTCAATGCACGATACTCAAAAACGGGCTCATCACCTTCTGTAATTTCAACAAGCCCCTTACGTTTAAGCTGCTGCAGGGCTTTTACCTCCGGCACATTCTCGCGGTTTTTTGCAAACCCAAATCTGCCGTTAAGCCAGAGCGCAGCCTGTTCCCCGGTCAGCTGAAAATCTACGCCGCAGCGGGTCACGAACAGAAGATCCTCTGTGGAGGCTCTGATTACCATACCTTTGGATATATATTTCATTTTGCTCACTCCTTGTCTGTCCTTTTCCCATATTACACGGCAAGGCGGCGCGAATTACAGCACTCACAACAAATACATTGCGACAACGCACAGAATAACAATCAGCAGCATGACTCCCGCCACGGCGGAAACCTTCTTCACCAATTCCATGTCAGGCCCCTCTTTCAGTTTTCCTGCATCTGAAGGCAGAACATCGTCATAGTAGCCGTCATATCCATCTTTCTTTGGATGAAAAGCTCCTCCCATGTGTTCGCCGACAGGCTTTTCATGCTTTTTCCGTGGCTTGGGGGACGGATGCTTGCGCTTCTTTTCCATACGCTTTTGCGACTTTACGGGTTTCTCTTTTGGCTTTTTCTGACCATCTTCCGCAGTCGGCAGACTCTTTCCGCACTCCATGCAGAAAGAAGCGGCGCCATCTGCAAAATCGGCGCCGCAATAGGGACAATATTTCATACTCAGCACTCCTTTGGGCAGTATTCGGCATTCATGCCGGGTTTCACGACCCATTGGGGGACGATACGATTATACCACAGCGTCTTTTTCGTGTCATCGGCGCAAACCCTGCCATTTAGTCTGCCATTTCGCGAGACATTTTGTATTCCTCAATAGTCGGGAGCGGAAAAATCGTATGTATTTATTTTGCGCTATGGGGCTCATCTTCCCCGCCGCTGCAGCTTTTGTGGCTGCTTCCTTAAATCAGCGTGCTTATTCCGGTGGAAATCAGATCTGCCACACGATTGCATATAACATACTGCGTAACAAAGAGGATGCGGAGGAATGTGCCAACGATACATACCTCGGCGCATGGAGTTCGATCCCGCCGCAGCGTCCGAACCGTTTGTCGATCTACTTAGGGAAAATCACGCGCAACCTCGCTCTGAACCGTTATAAGCGGTATACTGCCGAAAAACGCGGACACGGACAAGTAGTCCTCGCGCTGTCTGAGTTGGAAGCCTGCGTTCCTTCAGAAACAACTGTGGAGCAGACCATCGAAGAAAATGAGTTGGCTGCCGCCATTGACCGCTTCCTGTATGCAAAGCCCAAGCTGAACCGTAACATTTTTGTCCGCAGATACTATCACCTCTACGCAATACGGGATATTGCGGACGCATACGGAATGAGCGAGAGCAAGGTGACGTCTTTGCTTTTCCGTATGAGAAACGAATTAAGACGATTTCTTGAAAAGGAGGGAATTATGCTATGAAAACCGAAGTTCTTCTTCGTTCGATCGGAAAGATCAATGACGAGCTTATCGCTGACGCGGAAAGCGAAGCAAATACCAAAAGAAAGCCCGGTTGGGCCAAGCTTGGAACAATGGCTGCCTGCCTTGCACTGGTTCTCTGTACTGGCATCGCCACACATGCCATCCGAAGCAATGCGACAGCAGGCACCTTCACAATGGATGTCAACCCCAGCGTGGAATATACGATTGCCAAGAGCGGCGCCGTCAAGAGCATCCGCTGCTTGAACAGCGATGCGGAAAATGCGCTCAGCGATGTTGCGCTGGGAAAGCAGAGTGTCGAGACCGCTCTAACGCGCACGGTCGCCGCCTACGAGGCCTGCGGATATATGGGAAACGGCGAAGCGACTGTTCTGATCTCTTTTGATTCCCGTCTTGATGCGAACGCCGAGCTAAAGGCATCGCTCTCTGCGGAGATCCAGCAGACCCTGGAGCAGACCGATGCCGTCGGCACGCTGGTTTTCCACTCCGAACTGACGGAAAATGCCGAAGCAGCAAAGATCGCCGAGGAATTCCATGTCTCCCTTGGCCGCGCCGACTGTATCCTTACCGCAGCAGACAAAACCGGGCTGCCCACGGACGAGGTCGCCCGCATGTCGTTGGACGAGCTTCTTAAATTCCAAGAGGTCTCCGGCATTTCTTCTGTCAGTGTATCGAAGTTCATCTCCTTGGAGGAAGCAAAGAAGATTGCACTGAAGGACGCGAAGCTTGATGAGCTGGCGCAGAAGATCGTGTTCACCCGAGAGGAGCTGAGCCGCAATCAGGGCAAGCCCTGCTACCTGCTGGAGTTCTACACCGGGACGAATCAATATTTCTACCAAATCGACGCAAAGAGCGGCAGCATTATTTACGCTGGGAAATTTATCACTCTTTCCGAAGCGAAGAAAATCGCTCTGGATGATGCCGGATGCAAGGATAAAGTCGGCTTTACCGAGGAAACCCTTGTGAGCGGCGGCATCAAAACGCCTTACTACCGGCTCGTCTTTGCCGATGCAAAAACACAGTGGACATACCGCATTGATGCGGTGCTGGGCATCGTTCTGGAGAAAAAGCAGAAAGAGACCGCCACAACGGAAATCGACACTGCAGATTTCATCTCTTTGGAAGAAGCAAAGAAGATCGCCCTGAAAGACGCGGGACTTGATGAAGCCACACAAAAGATCGTGTTCACCAGAGAGGAGCTGAACCGCAATTCTGGCAAGCCCTGCTACATCTTAGAGTTCTACACCGCGAAGAAGCAGTATTCTTACAAGGTGGACGCCAAGAACGGCAACATCATGGAGGCTTACCACTTCATTCTTCTGGCGGACGCGAAGAAAATCGCACTGGACGATGCCGGGGTCAACGTGAAGGTGGTCTTCACGACAGAAGAGCTGGTTGCCGGCGGCATCAAAACGCCTTACTACCGGTTCGTCTTTGCCGATACGAAAACACAGTGGACATACCGCATTGATGCGGTGCTAGGCACTGTGTTGGAGAAGCAGCAGAAAGAGATCGTGACAACGGACTTCATCTCTCTGGAGGAGGCGAAGGAGATCGCGCTGAAGGACGCGGGACTTGATGAGGCCACGCAAAAGATCGTGTTCACCCGAGAGGAGCTGAGCCGCAATTCGGGCAAGCCCTGCTACATCTTGGAGTTCTACACTGCGAAGAAGCAGTATTCCTACAAAGTAGACGCCAAGGACGGCAGCATCATCGAGGCTTACCACTTCATTCTTCTGGCGGACGCGAAGAAAATCGCACTGGACGATGCCGGGGTCAGCGAAGGTTGCCGGCGGCATCAAGTCGCCCTACTATTACTTCGCCTTTGAAAGCGCCTCTGCTCGTTGGACTTACAAAATCGACGCCGTTCTGGGCGTGATCATGGATAAGACCTGCGATAAGATCACTCCCCCTGCCCCGGAGTTTATCGGCTTGGAAAAGGCAAAGAAGATCGCATTAGAGGACGCAGGGCTGGATGAGACAGCGCAAAAAATCGTGTTCACCCGAGAGGAGCTGAGCCGCAATCAGGGCAAGCCTTGCTACATTCTGGAGTTCTACACGGACAAGTGTGCGTATTCCTACAAGATCGATGCAGTATCCGGGGAAGTTATCGGGAAGAAAGCCGAGTGGTTTTCCCGTCAGGACTCCGAGACTGTGCCGGACACGTCTCAAAATTCCGATTCCAAGCATCGTTGAACAGATTAAGCTATGACAAGGTGCTTTTAAGCAGCAGAAAATGAAACAGCAGAACGTGGGGCAGGATTGTAATACCCTGCTCCACGTTCTCGGCAGCGAAATACAGAAAGCAAAAATCTCGACGCTCAAGGAGTAAGGGTGGATTTTCACAGGGGAATACTACCCTATAAACAGGAGGACAATATGAGCTTATTCAGAAAGAAAAAATGGGACATTGAAAGATCGGAGCAAAACAAGGGCTTGATTCGTCAGCTATTTAGCCAAGCGATGCCAGACGGCGATACATGGAAGATCGTCTACGGCTATGGGCTTAATATAAAAACCAGCGATTATATTATTGCCAGAAAAACCACCTACACATATACAAGCCTGATTATTGGTTACCGTGAGTCGGACATGAGCATTGCTTTGCTGCAAACCACTCCCGAATTGGAAGGGTGCAGCGAAGCGGAAATCTTCACAAGAGACAGCATTAAAAAGGCAAAGATCTCAACGGGCATGTATACGATTTATCATCAGGGCGGTATCATGGCAGGCTATACCCAGTTTGCCACCTTGCCGGAAAATGACGAGGATTATCTGGTCTATATATATCAGCCGGAAGAGCACGAGGATTTTGCTAAGTTCTACAAACGGTTTTCGGGAAAATAGAGCAGATTTATGAAAGAACTACTGAGCTATCTATTCCCATTTTTCGTTGTGTGTTTAATTCTTTTTGTCGTTACAAGAATATGGGTCGCCCTTGTAGATACCGTGATTGGATGGGGGAAAAGACTACTTCACCCGGAAGGCGGCAATAAAGTGTCAGTAAAATGGCACATAGCACGCCCGGCAATTCCTGCTGAAGAAACCGAACAAATGAGTGAATGTAAAGAGAAATCGGACGCCCAAAGCTGGTCGAACGGAAAAGACCGGGAGGATTAGGCACTACATAAACATATACCCGGATTATAGAAGCAAGATGGAAACAGCAAATCAAATAGCGAATGTTTTACTTCCATTCTGCCATAAAATAGCCGAGGGGCTTTCAAAACGAAAGCCTCTCGGCTATGTACATAATGCCGTCGTATTTATATTTCATTTATGCCTTCAAGCGCATAATATAGCGTCACTTCAAAATCCTTCCTTTCACTCTTTACTACAACCGTTTTTTTGAAATGCCAAAGATAGACGCAAAAAAGCAGCAAATCTTTTTCAAGACTTACTGTTTATGTGCCGATGTGATAGGCAACAGTTATTTGGCTGTAAGAGACGGCGATAGAAAGATTTGCTTCTTTAAGGTATAATGTTTATAAGAATATCCCCTTTGAAAACTGAAAAAGTGCCAACTCTACGATTCATAGGTTTCGATTCTAAGTGCTTTTTGATAAAATATAGCTAACAGGGGGCAAGAATATGGACAAAAATATAACAGGTCGCTTTATTGCCGAACTCAGAAAACAAAAGGGTTTTACACAAAAAGAATTGGCCGAAAAGCTTATGGTAACAGAAAAAGCAATTTCACTATGGGAAACAGGAGTTTCCCATAGTTAAAGATACCACACCCAATATCACAAACTCACGCTTAAACAATATTCCTTAGTCAACCACATACAATAACAAATACAAAAAAGCTGGAAGCAGGCTTAATTTTGCTCCCGGCTTTTCTTTATTGTTTTGATGAAGTCGTTCAATGATACTTGTTTTTGCTATCTGCTTACATAATGTGCATACTTGTCACTTGTGTTCTGATATATCTGTCCCTCTTATTGCCTAAACTCATATTAAGGGTGTGATATATCCAAGTGCAATAGCCTTGTTATAGGCTTCGATAGCATTTTTAGCCCCCAGCTTATCATAGATGCTTTGGATATGGTTGTAAAGTGTCCGTTCACTGATATACAGTTCTTGCGCTATTTCATGCTTTGTTTTCCCTGTTCCAATCGCCTTAATAATTTCCGCTTCACGATCTGTCAGGGGATCTAATAAAGGGGGCGTAGTGGACTTGTGACCTTTACTAATAGCTGTGAGTTTTTTTACCAACTCGTCAGCAGAAGCAGACTTATCAATATAACTTACGGCGCCTTTTTTAAGTGCCTCCTGTCTATAAACTGGCATATCATAAGAGGATAGCATAACCACCTTTATTTTTGGCTTTTTACTATATATCGTTTCTATCAGATCAATGCCAGAACTTTTTGACTGCTCTCTTAGGTTGACATCAAGTAATACAATGTCCCATTCGTCTACGGAAAGAATATTCCAAAACTCTGTTTCATTACTTACATAGCGACAGATAGAGATTTCATCCCAATCTTCCAGAAGTTTGCTTAAACTCTCTCCAAATATCCTGTGATCATCAAATAGTAATATCTTCATTTTTTCTCCCCAAAACTGCCGTTGCAGTTAAAATACCATCTTTCTCTAAATACTGAATGTTACCACCATTCCCATTTATCAACACCGTCAAGAACAGCATACCACCTTTGGAAGAAAGAGTATTTTCAATGTCATTTGGTTTCGCTCCATCATTTTGACAGGTAATTACGAGTCTACTTTCTTCATTTAGCGCGATTTCCAAATGAATAAAAGTAGCGGCAGCGTGTTTATAAACATTGTTGACAAGTTCTTTGATTATCTGCATAGTCTGTTCCAAACTGTTATCTTTTTTCAAAGCAATCCTTGCTTCGCTGTCAATCGTGAAATCTACAAGTATATTCTTCTTTGGGTACAGCTTCTTAATCGCGTCAAGCATATATCCGATATGTTCCCATGAAGCATACCCCGAAAAGATATTAGAGGAATAGAAATTCATCATATTTCTTACCCGCAATTCCAAATCAGACAATATCCTTTTTGTTTCATCAACATCTGGTGAGCGAAGCGACAGGAGATTTTTGGCACCTCCAATGTCTTGAAGCACATCGTTATGAAGCAGTCTTGAGAAATCTTCCCTCTCATTTGCAATATAGTTCGTTAATTCATAATACTTTGTCAACTCCTTGTAACGGGCCTCCATGTCGCCAAGATGAATGACAGCAAAAGCCTCAAATAAAAGCATTATAAGCTGAAAAAATACATTGACTTGTAGGGTGGACAAATCAAAGCAATAAAGTACGACTGTAAACAAGGGAATCATAAGAGCGAGGACATATCTTGCTTTCCTCTGGGCAATCGGAAGAATATTAACCTGTTTCAAATTTATATATTTATAATCAAGGAAAATTCCCACGAACATTCCAATTAACATAGTTATCGCAGGTAGAATTCGGAAATTGAAAAACGACAGTATGATAGACGCAATTCCAAACAGCAAGCGAACCATTTTTCCCCGGCTTGCGTCAGTTCTTACCAGCATTATTCCGATAATCAATGCAAAAACCAGAAATGCACCCGTGTATAAGGTGGAAAATCCATCATACATCAGCGCCGCAATAAAGGAAACAGAAAGCAGGTTCCAGCCACATTCAGATATTGTTGCCTTTTGCAGTGATGTCATTACATGAAGATAGAGCAGATTGAAATAACAAAGCAAGACGGCAATCGACAATAAGTTGATGGCTCCGTCATTCGCAATTCCTTTATGTGTTCTATCCAATATAACCCATAAAGTCACAATACCCGCATGAAGAAACAGATACGGATAGAAGCGTTTATCCTGCATAGCCCCCCTCCTTTCAGCTAAAATTCATTATGTTAGTAATATGATGATACGATCCGTTCTTTAGTCATCAGACATAAACCACACGCAGTCAAAACTATTATACTCACTGGAGAAAATAGTAGCAACACCCACACATTATTCGTTTTCATAAATATCCCACATTTTAAGACAACCAGCAAAATATGAAGCAGTGTTGCAAAGATAGGAATACTCTTAAACCAGTTCATATTTCTAATCCAGAGAATCAAAACATTTATAAATGCCGAATACAATATGCTAAGGATCAGAAAATAGGTGCTTAATAACAAGATAAGGTTTGGCAGGCGAATGGAAATCATCAAAAGTAGAGGAAACAAAAGGATCAGCGTTCCAATCCATAGTGATAGCAGATTCTCCTTAACAATACTTGAGATTTTAATACCATTAGCAAGTTTCCATTCTATTCTCTTTGTGATTTTTTCTTGCTGCAACATATCCTTGCTTATTTCTCCGGCAAAAAAGATAAATAAGCACAGGTATCCATCAAGCATAAAATACTTTATATCAACACCAAATACAATGTTCTCTGAAATATCCCCAAAGTTCATCAGAAAGATCATGCCGAAGATAGCTGCTACCGCACTCATAAATATAAAATTCCAGTTCAATACCCTTTTAAGGTTTAAGGTTATCAAACCCATTCGCCATCCCTCCTGATAACTGTTTCGTTGCTCATGTGCCGAGCCTTAAAGAAACTTAATAGTACAAACATCATGCAAAGTGCAACATCAACCACAATAATCAAATAGTCAATTCCTATATGATGTTGATTCACAAGCTCTGTAATTCGTTCTGCCGACATCGCAATCAAATAAACCAGTGCAAAATTACCAAAGAACAGAACATTTTTGAACAGTTTTACTCGTTTCACATCCAGTACAATGATATTCAAAGCGACAATCTCACAAAAACTAAGTACAAGAATACTAAGATAAACGCATACGATCCGCCCAAAGCTCATTGTCCAGTCGGTAAAGTAATAGCAACTCATAAAAACAAAGAACGGGATAATACCAGAAAAGCGGAAAATCTGTATCGAATACTGTTTTATAATCTCTTTTACCGCAATTCCAGAAGCTGCAAAAAATTCAATTCTCCGGCTTAACTTATCCTTTGCTGTCAAATCTACAATCATAGCACCGGATTGCAGGGAGGTAAGACCCAAAATAACCGCATAGAGCATTAAGACTAAATAATCTTCTCCCTTAGACTGCAAGGCGTCCATCTGCATTGCAAAGCTCATAAAAGTTGCCAGAATGGCAACAATCGCAGTATCAATTAGGAGGCTTTTGCTTCTGGTAAGATAGTAGACTGCGCCTTTTCCCATGTTACTCATACCGATTGCCCTCCTTAATAAAGATTTCTTCCAATGATTGTCCTTGCATTTCTTGAATACCCATATCAAACAGCAATCTGCCATTTTTAATCATAGATACATCATCAGCACACTTTTCAATCTCGCTAAGGTCATGTGATGTAATAATAACCGTTTTTCCGTCAGCTTTTAGAGCCTCTATCAAACTACGGATTTCTACTCTGGATATGGGGTCTACACCCGATGTTGGTTCATCCATGAACAGAATATCCCGTCCCATCATAATAACAATCAAGAGGGACAGTTTCCTTTTCATCCCTTTAGAATAAGTGCTAACACGCTTTCCTAAATGCTCGGTCAATCCTAATTGCGTACAATAACTGTCTGAACGATCATTTATTTCAAATCCAAAGTATTTCCCAAAAATTCTCAAATTTTCAAGACCAGTCTGTTCTTCATACAGATAGTCATTTTCAAGCTGCATTGCATATTTCCCTACAATGTTGATTGTCCCTGCATTTGGCTGGTATACCCCTGTAATCAAGCGTAGCAGTGTTGTCTTTCCAGAACCGTTCGGGCCAATAATCGCATGGATTGTATTTGCTTTTACATTCAGGCTAAAATTCTCAAACAAAACTCTGCCACCAAAACCTTTTTTTAAGTTCTTTACTTCAATCGCATTTTGAATCTCAGACATATTTTTTGCTCCTTTCATTTGGTGCTCCACCATATAGGTATAGTGTATAAAACGAAGAAGCGTTTTGCATGAGTAATTACTGCAATTTCGATACTGCCATCAGGCAAATGTCACAGAAACCTCACAACGAGAAAAAATTTAGTATTCAGTCAGCTTCACAATTACATTACTCTGCTGATACAGCCAGTCCGCAAATTCTTTCGGGCTGGCTGTTCCTGTTTTTACAGCCTTTTTTCTCTGTAAGGCTTCTTTCTTAAAGTCGGAAAAGGCAGCCTGTATTTTTTCCAGACGGTCAGCCGGAAAGCCTGCGGTATTTTTTACCCGGTTTATTTTGTTGCGCCAGTTCTGGCATTCATTTTTATAAAGCAGGTCATAGTTATTTTCTCTTGACCTCTCGTCAAATTCCCGCTTGTTTTGAAGCGCCTGTGCTTTTCGGCACTTGTCGCTGCACAGCTCATACCGCTGGCTCTTTGCCAGAAAATATTTTCCACAGACCTTGCACCGCCGGAAGCAAAGCCCCCAGTCATTCAGCCTGTTCAGATAATAGGTAATCAACGGGTAGAGGGACGCATAGGCAGACACACATTCTTCTGTGCGCCGGTTGTCCGGGAACCAGAGGTCAAGCCGGGTATCTTCTGACGGTGCGCCTTTGAAATAAAGGCTGCCAGCTTGAAATTGTTTCGGTTTTCCTGTCTCCCTGTCAAAGCTCATGGTTTCGTTTTGGAATACCCCGGTCAGTCTGCTCATTTTATCCATGAAGCGGTCACAGGCAGCGTTACGGTCACGGGGTTCTCTGGCAAGCAGATAGCTGTTCCAGATACGGAACGCCACATACATTTTCAGAGGGTCGTTGCTAAGATATTTCTCCCAAAGAAATTCGCTTGCCGCCTGCTCCAGCTCCGGCTGTTTCCATCGGTTGGAGTGGAGAGCTTGCCGCAGCGGAGAAAGCCCGTATAAGTTCCAGTCTCTGTCCGTGTCACGCTCAAAGTTTATCAAAAAAGTTCCCAGTGGGCGTGTCATATCACAAAGCACCTCTGCGTTTTGGCTCCCGTTCAGACGGAAGCGGATCTGCTGTTCTTCCCCAATCAAAATCCGCTCTTTCATTTTCTTCCTGTCCAGCGTCAGGACAAACAAAATCCTCTCAAAACATGGCTCATGCCGTATAAACTGATTCTCCATCCCTATCCCCTGCCTTTGTTTATGGTAATTATATAATTCAGTTATATCCGTTACACTCATGGTATCGCAGAATCATTGTTTTGTCAAGGATAGTACGCTATGATGATTGCGGTTGGTAATTTCGTACCGCACAGTACCTTGACAAGTGAATGACCGTCCAAAAGGGATATGACCGGCAGGAGAAGTGACGCATTCGGCGCACCAATGCAGGGAAACACCGCAGGAATGGGGCAGGAAAACGGCTTTTGGGGAGAACGGCAACAGGAAGCATTTTAACCTATTTGATTTATGGGAGGAACAGAATGAACGATAAAAAGAGATTGAACAGCTACGAGGATTTACCGCTGGTTCTGGATGTGGCGGACATTCAGCGGATTATGGGAATTTCAAGAGCGAGCGCCTATGAGCTGGTACACACACCCGGCTTTCCAGCGTTCCGCAGGGGCAGACTTATCAAGGTCAGCAAAATTGCTTTCTTTGAATGGATGGCAAAAGGCTCCGAAACCGTACCGGGAAGCGACAAATAAGCGTGAGGTATCATTCCCTGACTTGCAATACTGCCGCACTTTCCAAAGGGGCATACAGAGGGAAAAAAACTTAAAAATGATACCGAGACGCTACATCAAAACAGCCTATCTGCGTACATCAGATAGAAACGGAGAAAGGAGCCGGTTATGGCAAGAATGAGTAACAAGCGGCGGTTGGAATGGTCTTTCTTCTTAAATGACCGCAGCCGTATCACTTACAACGAACTGTGCCGGAAATGCCAGCACGAATGTAAACAGAGCTTCCGGGCGGTTGTGGTTGACTGCCCGAAGTATCTTTCCAAGCGTTCCAAGAAAAAGGACAAGACTGCCGGAAACGGCAAAATCCCTTAGGAACTAAGGGCGCACTTCTATACATAGTCTAAAGACCATGTATCGTGCGTCCTGCGGAGCTTACCTCTGCCGCTGATAAAATCAGCAATCCGAGGTCTGCGTTCGCTTTGCTCCGACAAGGTGGCTACACCCCCTTGCGCCGCTAAAGCGGCTATCCCCTGTGTACCCGCCGCAAAGAGAAATCCGCTCTGTGGTTTTCCCTTTTCATCGGGCTTTATAGAAGCACTGACACAGACTGTCTGCGGATGGTCTTTCTTTATCTTATAAGCAAAGGATGTGAGAACATGGAAAAATCTTTGGAACAGTTAAAGCAGGAATATGAAAAAACCACTGTCCTGCTGGAACGGGAAAAACGGAAAATGCAGCGTTTGAAAAACCGGCAGGCGTATCTGGAAAGCGGTTCCCGGAAACAGAGGACGCACCGGCTGATTACCCGTGGGGCAGCCGTTGAGAGCATTGCACCACAGACAAAGGAGCTATCCGAAGCGGAATTTTATTCCCTCATGGAAAGCATTTTGAATCTGCCGCAGGCGGAGCATTTCATCCGGTCTGCCGCAGAAAACCACGCCCGTATTTCCGGGCAGGAGAAAGGCGGTGACTAAGGATAGCACTTTATCATTTTTCAATCGCACAGATCAAGCGCAGCGCCGGTCAGAGCGCCATTGCCAGCGCAGCCTACCGAGCCGGGGAGCGTCTTTACAGCAGCTACTATGGAGAAGTCAGCGACTACACCAAAAAGGGCGGCGTGATCGCTTCGGAAATCATGCTGCCGCCCCATGCGCCGGAAATATATCTTGACCGGGCGACCCTCTGGAATGCTGTGGAGAACTGCGAGAAACATCCAAAAGCACAGCTTGCCTATTCCTTTGATATTGCCATGCAGAATGAATTGACGCTGGAAGAAAACATGGAGCTGGCGAGGAAGTTCGTGCAGGAGCAGTTTGTGGCAAAAGGCATGATTGCCGATCTTGCTTTTCACAGTCCGGAGAAAGAGGACGGCGGTATCCCAAACCCGCATTTCCATGTGATGACAACCATGCGCCCTTTGAACCCGGATGGCACATGGGGACAAAAACAGCGGCGGGAATATCTTCTTGATGAAGATGGAAACCGAATCCGGGATAAAAATGGCGATTATATGTTTAATGCTGTCCACACAACAGACTGGCACGAGCCGGAAACACTGGAACACTGGCGGGAGCAGTGGGCGGCTGCCGTTAATACAAAATTTGAGGAAAAAGGACTGGATGTGCGTATCGACCACCGTTCCTATGTGCGGCAGGGGCTTGACCTGATACCTACTGTCCACGAGGGAGCTAATGTCCGGCAGATGGAAGCAAAGGGCATCCGCACCGAGAAAGGGGAACTGAACCGCTGGATTAAAGCCACCAACCGGCTCATGCAGGATGTGAGGAAGAAGATCAAAGCCCTGTTTGTCTGGATGGCAGAGGTAAAAGAAGAACTTTCCAAACCACAGACACCGAACCTTGCCGACCTGCTGATCGCTTATTACAACCAGCGCAACGCAGGGGCATGGAGCAATAAAGCCAGAACCGGAAACTTAAAGCAGTTTGCCGAAGCCGTCAATTATCTGACGGAAAACAAGCTGCTCACATTAGAGGATTTGCAGGAGCGTCTTTCCTCTGTCAGTGAAGAATTTGAAGCATTAAGCGGCTCCATGAAAAAGAAATCTGCCAGGATAAAGGAATTGCAGGAATTGATACGGGAGGGCGAGAATTACCAGCGGCTAAAACCTGTCCATACGGAATTGAACAATATCAAGTTTAAGAAACAGAGGGAGAAATTTGAAACATCCCACGATGCGGAGTTACGGCTGTTTTATGCCGCCCGCCGTATTCTGAAAGAAAAACTGGACGGAAAACCCATTGCCCTGAAAGCATGGAAACAGGAATACGCACAGTTAAAAACAGAGTATGCCGAACTGTCTCCGCAGCACAAGCCACTCCGGGAGGAAGTCATACGGCTGCGGCAGGTGCAGAACGCCGTAGATACCGCACTGCGCCGGAGGGAGCAGCCACAGGAAGTACAGAGAAAGAAACATGAGATGGAGCTATGATATAACCGGCAGCTTTACCGCTACCGGTATTTTTACGGAGGGAGCATTTGAATGTATTTGAAGCGGTGAAACAGTCTGTTACCACACGGCAGGCTGCTTCATTCTATGGAATCCGGGTGGGGAGAAACGGCATGGTCTGCTGTCCATTCCACAATGACCGCACGCCCAGCATGAAAGTGGACAGCCGCTTTTACTGCTTCGGCTGCGGGGCTTCCGGGGATGTGATCGACTTTGCCGCTTTGCTGCATGGATTGGGGAAACGGGAAGCTGCGGTCAGGCTTGCGGAGGACTTCGGCGTTTCCTATGAGAAATCCGGCAATGCGCCGCCAGATAGGAAGCGTCACAACAGGTCACAGCCCCGGCAAAAATCAGCGGAGCAGAGATTTCAGGAAACGGAACGGTATTGTTTCCGGGTGCTATGCGATTATCAGCGCCTGCTGGAGCATTGGAAAACAGCATACGCCCCACAGCCGCAGGATGCCATCTGGCATCCTCTTTTTGTGGAAGCGTTGCAGAGGATAAGCTACACAGAATACCTTTTGGATATTTTGTTATACGGAGAAATAGAAGAAAAAGCGGCATTGATCGCCGCACAGGGAAAGGAGGTGCTGCGGCTTGAACAGCGAATTTCAGAGCTTGCCGCCGGAAACGCAGGAAGCGGTCAAAAGGACGATGGACACAATGGAACCGGCGCAGACACCGGCAGAAATCCGGGAGACATTAGAGGGGACGCAGAAAGGCGGCGTGAAGAACAGCATCCGAAACTGCCTGACGGTGTTCCAGCGTGACCCGCTGTTTCGTGAGGCGCTGCGTCTGAACCTTTTGACGGAGCAGATTGACATTGTGAAGCCGCTAGGCTGGGAGCGCACCAGTACCACGCTGACCGACATGGACATGAACTACCTGCTTTTGTATCTGGAAGAAAATTACGGGCTTATCAGCGAGAAAAAGGTGCAGAGCGCCATCAAGATTGTTGCCAATGAAAACCGCTACCATCCGGTCAGGGATTACCTGAACAACCTGCAATGGGACGGCACAGAGCGCATCCGTTATGCCCTGCATCACTTTCTGGGAGCCGATACGGACGAATACACTTATGAAGCCTTGAAACTGTTCCTGATGGGAGCCATCCGGCGGGTATTCAGACCGGGGAGCAAGTTTGAGGTCATGCTCTGTCTGGTTGGTGGTCAGGGAGCCGGGAAATCTACCTTTTTCCGGCTGCTGGCAGGCAGGGACGAATGGTTTTCAGACGATTTGAAGAAGCTGGACGATGAAAATGTGTACCGCAAGCTTCAAGGGCATTGGATTATCGAGATGTCGGAGATGATCGCCACAGCCAACGCCAAGAGTATTGAGGAAATCAAGTCATTCTTAAGCCGCCAGAAAGAAACCTACAAAGTGCCGTATGAGACACATCCGGCAGACCGGCTGCGGCAATGTGTATTTGGAGGGACGACCAACCGGCAGGACTTTTTACCCCGTGACCGCACCGGCAACCGGCGCTTTCTCCCCGTGACGGTGTACCCGGAACGGGCGGAGGTTCACATACTGGACGATGAAGCGGCGGCGAGGGCGTATATCGAACAGATGTGGGCGGAAGCCATGACGGTTTACCGCAGTGGGAAGTATAAGCTGTCATTCAGCATGGAAATGAACCGATACCTGAACGCCCATCAGCAGGACTTCATGCAGGAGGACACACAGGCTGGCATGATCTACGCCTATTTGGAGGACTACACCGGCGACAGGGTATGTTCCAAGCAGCTTTATGAGGAAGCGCTGGGGAACTTAAATTCCCCGGCAGACTGGGAGACACGGGCAATCTGCGAGATTATGAATACCGGCATTGCGGGCGGCATCATACAGGGCTGGGCAGCCTACAAAAGCCCGAAGCGGTATAAGAAATACGGTTCTCAAAAAGGCTGGGAGCGTGTCAACCAAGACCCGCCGGAGGGGGACGGTTTTCAGGAAATCACGGAAGAAGAAGCCCGGCAAATGGAACTGCCATTCTGAAAAGCCACCGGTTGACAGTTTGGTTAACGCTTCGGTTGACAGCCGGTTGACGGGGAAAAGCCTGATATTTGGGGCATTTCTCTCCTTTGTCAACCATGTCAACCAAGAAATCAAAGAAAAAGTAAAAAGTAATCATAGAGCGCCTATGGATTGTTTTCAAAGTCTTTTCTGCCGGTTGACACAGTTTGGTTGACATGGAGACAGTCTGCGGCTGTACACCTGCCTGACATTCCCTTGTCGGGCATATTTCATTTATGGAGGTAACTGCCTATGGCAAAAAGCAAAAACGAGAGCAATAACAAAAACAGCGGCACCCTGCTTACCGAAAAAGACGGCACCCAGTATTTTGTCATGGGGAAAGTCCGTATCAAAGTATCGGAGCATTTCGCACAGGATGGGAAGCCGCTTGACAGTCTGCTGGAAGATGTGATCCAGCACGCTGCCGCCGCTTCCTGAAAAAATACGGAATAACGACTGTCAATCAGCCCACGCTTATGATATACTTGTACCAGCGAGTATTGTATAAGCGTGGGTTGTTTCTTTTAGAAGGAGGATTTTTAACCGTGAAACAACCATACAATACAACGATTTATAACACTGCACTATATTTGAGATTGAGCCGTGACGATGAATTACAGGGGGAAAGCGGCAGTATCCAGACCCAGCGCATGATGCTTAGGCAGTATGCCGCAGAGCATGGGCTGACTGTTGTAGACGAGTACATTGACGACGGATGGAGCGGGACAAATTTCGAGCGTCCAAGTTTCCAAAGGATGATTGATGACATCGAGGACGGGAAAATCAACTGCGTTGTCACAAAGGACTTATCCCGTCTGGGAAGAAACTATATCCTGACCGGTCAGTACACGGAAATCTATTTCCCCAGCAAGGGAGTACGCTACATTGCCATCAATGACAATGTGGACACCATCAACGGAGAAAGCGAGCTTGCACCGTTCTTAAACATCCTGAATGAAATGCACGCCCGACAGACCAGCAAAAAGGTCAAGGCTGCCATGCACACAAGATTTGCCAATGGCGCACACTATGGAGCCTATGCACCGCTGGGCTATGTAAAAGACCCGGACAAAAAAGGTCATCTTCTGATCGACCCGGAAACACGCTGGATTGTAGAGAAGATTTTTGACCTTGCTGTACACGGGCGTGGAGCCGCCAGCATTACACGGATTCTGGTGGAGGAAAAAGTACCTACCCCCGGCTGGCTGAACTATGAAAGATACGGGACTTTCGCCAATATCTACGCCGGTGCGCCCGCAGAAAAAGCCTATGCGTGGACGATTGCACAGGTCAAGAGCATTTTGAAAGAGGAAACCTACATCGGTCACAGCGTTCACAACAAGCAGAGCAACATTTCATTCAAGAACAAGAAAAAGGTGCGGAAGCCGCAGGAAGAATGGTATCGTGTGGAAAATACCCACGAAGCCATCATTTCCGAAGAAGTGTTCCAAAAAGTTCAAGAGCTGATTGCAAGCAGACGCAGGAAACGCAGAAACGGTACGACACAGATTTTCGCAGGATTGATAAAATGTGCAGACTGCGGATGGTCTTTAGCCTATGGGGAAAACAAGCAGAACAAAAACCCATACGGGTACTACCATTGCAGCAAGAACGGACAGGGATTACGCCAGTGTTCCATGCACTATATCCGCTATGATGTACTGTATGCCTATGTGCTTGCAAGACTGCAATACTGGTCTATGATGGTACAGAAAGACGAGGACAAGCTGCTGAAACGGCTACTCAATGCCAGCGACAGGGAAAGAAACTCTGCGAAGAAAAAGCAGGCTGCGGAGCTGAAAAAGGCAGAGAAGCGTAAAGCCGAGGTTGACGGGCTGTTTGCTAAAATGTATGAGGACTGGTCTGCCGGACGCATAACCGAGTATAACTTCAATATGCTGTCCGAGAAGTACCAGAACGAGCAAAAGGAACTTGAAACAAAAATAAGACAGCTTCACGAAACGATGGAAGCCGCCGTACAGACCGCAGCGGATGCTGAAAAGTGGATTGCCCTAATGAAACAGTATGTCAACCCTGTGGAGCTGACCGCCGAACTTCTGAACACTCTAATTGAAAAAATAACCGTCCACGAAGCTGTCAAGGGCGAGGATGGAAGCCGTGAGCAGGAAGTAGAAATCTACTACCGCTTCATCGGCAAAATCGACTGACCTTTCTTTTTTACCCAACAATATCTTTAATTAAGGGAAACGGGAAAAGGACTTCCTGACACTTCATTGTTAAAACCGCTTGGAGATGTTTTAGGCGTTTCCATCACTGAATTGCTGTCTGGAAAAAGGATAGAGGAGGTTGATATGAAAGAACAAGCTGACAATATTATTTTGGAGTCGCTGAATTATTCAAAGCGTATGCTTGCAAGTGTAATAAGTGTAATCATTTTCATTATTGGCATCGCTTTCATAATTTCACCGCTATTTTTGGTAAGTCAAAGTTATATCTGGACACTGGGTCTTATCATTGTTGCAATAGCAATTCTTTACATCTACACACGAAAGAAGAGGAATTCAATGAAAGCAACGAATAGAGCCTATCATCTGTCCGCTCTTGCGTTACAGGGTATAGCGTTAATTTTAGAGATACTACCGATCGGTACTGTCATGGTGTTCGCGACAAGTCCAACCAAACAAACTATTGAAGTGTATTCATATTTCAGTCTGCTCCCCGTAGGGTATGCGAATTTCACGCCGCTGTTGACAGGAATCCTCACAATTTTGATTATCCTGCTTGGTGCAATTGCCTTGTTCAAATTTGACAACGCTGCCAGCCTCAGAAAGGCCATGTTTGTTTGCAGCGTCATCTCACTACTGCTTTCGATTGTTCCGTTATTCCTATTCGGAACGGTTGGAATGACAGCTGCAAGTTATGCGGTTTCTTGTGCAATCCTCTTGTCAATCTGCTATCCGGCTAAAGCTGGAACGAAAGTGGTCCAACCGGTACCGCCCCGCAGTGCGGCATCATTTTCATCTGAGAGGGTGAACAAGTAAACGGGCTGGTGGAATCCCTTGCTGTCGGTCATATATTCGAGCTTACAGTCAGTGACTCGCACTTGCCGTGGGGACAAATAGTTGAACATGGGCACATCACGCCAAGAGAACTGCCCAGCACAAAGACGCTCATACGCCTCTTGGGAAGAGATAACTGCAGCATTTCCATGAAGGGTGCTGACAGAAAGATGGTTGTCTACCTTGTAGAGGATACCGCCCTCTGCCACCCAGCAGACCAATTCACCATTGGTAAGCACATCGTCCTCTACTACACATTCTGCCCGAAAAGCGTACCTTCCCGCGCTCTCGTCCGCGGTGACAAAACTGGCCGCATCGGGGATCTCGACGCCCAGCTTGTCCAGAGCGGCACGAAGGTCGTCCTCTGTGATCGCTCCACCCTTTTCGCTGTATCGTTGTTTACTGTCCACGCGATAATCCGTGTACTCGTAGGAGTGATCATTGTAACACACCCACAAGGCATAGGTGCGGTGGTCAGAGTAGAAAGCTCTGCTGTCATAGTAATCTACATCGGGAGTACCGAATCGAATTTCCGCTCCCTGTCGCCCAACAAATTCTGACGCAAAGGCATCGCAGTCCTTCCTTGTGAACGGCTCCGTCCGGTACACTCCGGACGGTCCGGGCGCATTGGACAAAGAACATTCCTGCACCCATTCGATTTCCTTGGTCTTCGCGTTGTAGATCGGACCGTCCGCAAGGTTGCCATAGGGCCGGAAATGATAGGTGAGGAACACACCGGCCAGAGCAGCGATGGACAGAACGGGAAAAATAACATAGACTCCGGCGGTTTTCCATTGTTTCCTCACCAAGCTGACGAACAGCATACAAAAGCAGTACCCCAGCATGGCCCCCAAAACATTGCATATCAGATCGTCCACATCGGCCTGTCCACGACCAAGGACATACTGAAGCAGCTCGATCACAAGAGATGTGCCGACCCCGGCGGTCAGCATCCAAAACCACCGTCGGAAATGCTTTACCGCAAGAGGAAGCAGTACGCCCAGTGGAAGGAACATGGCGATGTTCAGCAAAGGGTTTAGCCAAATTTGCAGGGTAAAGTTATTCCACGCCTCCCAAAACGCCAAAAAGGGAAGGAGCTGGACGCCCGTTCGCATACTATCCATACGGTTCATTAAAGTGATGGCAGCAAGCCCACCCAAGTAGCACAACAGAAGGAGAAAGGCGACAGCTTGCCCTTTCGGAAAACATTTTCCTTCTCGACGGCACTTCAGGTTCAGCATAACAAGAATTACTGCACCTGCCGCCAAGCCGATCAAAGCGAGGGGAATTGCATTTCGAAAAAAATAAAAAATGGTTCCAATAAAATCATGCACGGCAATCTTTCTCCCTTCAATAAAATCGTATGCGAGCGAAGAAACACGCCGAAAGGCGCACAACTCCGCCGCCTGTGAGGATGCGAAATTCCTATTCGGAACGGTTGGAATGACAGCTGCAATGTGTATCTTGTATTTTGACCAAAAGGTTGGGTTCTTGTTCTTTTGCTTATGAATATAATACCTCTTACGCTTTAATATACCTCGACGTCCGTCCTGCGCCGATACGCTTTACCGAGCCGGTCTTAACCATTACCCCAAGGACGGCTTCGATGGTCGTGGGGCTGACATCGGGGAGAATTTTGCAGATATCAGCTTTGGAAAGCGGGGTCAGGCTGTTTAGCACGGTCGCCTCCACACGGGTCTTTTTCGTGATCTTCTTACCGTGTACCACAGCAAACCGTTTGTCCAACTCCTTATAGCACATATAAAGCGTGGAGAGGAAATTCTCGATAAAGGGGAAATAGGAGTTTTCATTCGTTTCCCATCCGGCAGAGGACTGCCGCAGGGCTTCATAATAATACGCCTTAAAGTTGTTGATCTGCTCCTCAAAGGACACATATTTCCCGGCGTCAAAGCCGTTTTTGTATAACAGCAGCAGTGACAGCAGACGGGACATTCTGCCGTTGCCGTCTCGGAACGGGTGGATGCAGAGGAAATCTAAAATTACGCATGGGATCAGAAGAAGCTGATTGATATTTGCATCGCTTCGAGCATCCAGATAAGCAAGCTCCAACTGCTCCATGGCTTTTGGAGTCTCGCTTGCAGGCGTGGGACGAAAACGCACACGCCGATTTCCATCGGCGTCGATCTCCAAAATCACATTATCGTCCGTCTTATACTGCCCGCCGTATTCGTAGCCCGCAAAGCTCATCATCATTTCGTGCAGCCGCAAAATGTCGCTCTGCCGAAAGTCGATGTACTCATAGCCGAGATGAATTTCGTTCAGTGCATCTCTGTATCCTGCGATCTCCGCTTCGTTGTGGTTCAGCGGAGCGCTGTTCTGATTGACAATGGCGGCGATACGCTCATCGCTAGTCACAATGCCCTCGATGGCGTTGGAGCTTTTGATGGACTGCACCTTTGCGACAGCCTCCAGCTCCGTGAAGATCTGCGTGTATTCCTCCTTGCGCACGCCTGCCATAGTTTTGAGCGCTGCAATATTGGAAGTGAGGTTCACAAGGTTTGCCGGCAGCATACCGTTATTCAAAAAGGAGTAATCGAATTTTCTCATACAGCACCAGCCTTTCTGCACATAATTATAGCGCACTATATGCAGAAACGCAAGCAATCATCTGAGTTATCTGCATATTCTTTTCTAATAATATGTGCAGATTAGGCTTTGGAATATACAGCATAATAAAAAACGGCACGGAGTTTCCGTGCCGTTTGCGTTAGCTCGCTTTGATTTTTGAAGTAAGCCACAGCATCAATACTTCCGCAGAAATAACTGTGCTGCAGCTTCATATCCGAACCGCGGCACGGTCAAGCCTTTGGCGTTGGTTTTTCCGGGACCGCTGTCAGCAACGAAAAGAAAATCCGTCTTACTGCCGCAGACGAGCTGCGCCGTCCGGACAGGTTTTTGCCATCCGCTCGTGTCCGTCTGTATCTTGCTGATCATGAGGGTGGCATCCTGCTACACAAGGCGGCGAAGAAAGCCTTTGACGAGCTGGGCGTCAGAAAACTGCCCTCCGGCAGGAGGAATACGCCAAGCTGCTATCGGAGAAAAAGGCGGCGTATGCCGAATACCGGCGTTCGCGCGACGAGATGCGCGAGCTGCTGCTCCACAAGCAGAACGTGGATCGTATGCTGGGCAAAAACGAGCACGAGGAGGAGAAGAAAAAGGAGCATGACCGGCAATAACGGTCACTCTCCTAGGCGTTTCGCAGAAACGTGCAGCGCGCATTTTGCGCGTTCAAGGGGCCTTAGGGGCGCTGCCCCGACAAGCAGAGGGGAGTTTTCGCGGAGGCGAAAATTTCCCAAAAATGCAAAAGAGAGCCCTCTTTGCCCTGCTTGCCACGTTTGCTACGTTTGTAAATTTGGGCTTAAAATAACACTGCTATCTTGACATTTGACGCAACCTGTGTATAATTAGATAGCAGTGCTATTTTTCTGGGAGGTGATTAGCCTGAGTAAGAGTGAAGATACAAGACAACTGATTTTAGACACAGCCAAAAAGGAGTTCATGGAAAAGGGATATAACGATGCTTCCGTTCGCAGTATTGCAAAACAAGCTGGGCTGACTACTGGCGCAATTTTTCGGTATTTTGCCGATAAAGAAAGCCTGTTTGCCGCACTTGTGTCACCAGTTGCGGATCATATGTTGGATTTGTATCGCAAAGGCGGAGAACGGGGCTTCGCTTCTCTGACAGATGGCCATCCGGAAAATATGTGGAATATTTCTGATGAGGTTATTTCCGTACTGGTGGAGTACATTTTCGCAAACAAGGACGCTTTCTACCTGCTTATCAGCCAGTCTGCCGGAAGCGCCTACGAAAGCTTTGTGGATCAGCTTATTGAGGAAGAAGAAAAACAGACTTATGCCTTTCAGCAGGAGATGATTCGCCAGGGCTATTCGTGCCGTCCATTGACGCTGGACGAAATACATATTCTATTTTCTGCACAGTATTATGCGTTCTTCGAGATTGTACGTCATAAGCTGGAAAAGGACGAAGCACTTGACAGAATACATCTCATTGCAGATTTTTTCGGTAGTGCATGGAAATTGTATTTTGCGTAAGGAGGTGTTTTTTGCCCGTTGGTTAGCCTACTCTAACTCATTCTTGTGAATCCTACAGACCTATTTTTTGAAAGGAGTTTTTTATGAATACTACGACTGAAAAGAAAAGATTTACCACGCAGGACGTGATGGTAATTGCAGCCATGATGGTCTTGACATTTGCGGTATATGGAGCGGTTGGCACTCTGACGCTTCCGTTTCCGTTCCTGTACCTTTACTGCTCTGCCGGTATTCAAGAATTTTTCTGTGCAACCTTTTATCTTGTTGTTGCTAACCGACTGAACAAACACGGGATTTTGATGGTGTGGAGCACCGTGTTTGGCATCATCAGCGCCTTAGGCGGCTATGTATTCCTGCTTCCTTATTTTCTGCTGGTAGGTGTAATCTGCGAGCTTGTGATGCTGGGCAGGGACAGCTATCGGAAGCCTTTGCGCAACGCCATGGGGTGGTCTTGTTATGGCCTCGGCATGATTATCGGAAACACTGTTCCGATCTGGGCTGCTTGGGAAAGTTATGTGGCAAAGGCATCCACGGAAGGCTTTTCTCAGGAGGTCTTTGATATGCAACTCAATATGCTCTCCAGCCCGTGGCACATGATTGGAGCCTGTGCGATCACGGTAGCTCTTGCCCTGCTTGGCTGCCTCTTTGGACAGCGTATTTTGAGACGCCATTTCCAGAAAGCAGGAATTGTAAAGTGATGGAAGCCGTAATTAACAACACAAAACTGATCCGCCGCGTCAACATTTTTGCGCTTTTGATATTGGCTGTTTGTGTCTGTGCCGTGGCTTTTCTCTGCAAAAACATGTGGCTGCATATTGCCTGCACCGCCGCACTGTTTCTTGTGATGACAATATTCGGGTATTGGGGAAAGGGACTGAAATTCTTAGTAGCTTTCCTCATTAGCTACGGATGGCTTACATTCAATGTGCGCCATGGTATCAATATTCCTTCCCCCATGCTTTTTACTTTCCTGATCGAACTGATCCCCGTCTTTATGGCGGTCTATCTTGTTTCACAGGCTCCATCGGGCAAGCTGACTGCTGCCCTCCGGCAACTGCCGCTTCCGTCCTCCGTAAGGCTGACGGTGATTGTCATACTGCGTTTTGTTCCAACGGTGGCTTCGGAGTTTTCTGATGTGCTGGATGCCATGAAGACGCGCGGACTTCTGCTCTCTCCGCTTCAAGTGGTTTTACATCCGCTTAACACCTTTGAATATGTGGTCGTACCGATGGTGTTTCGCTCCTTGAAAATTGCAGACGAGTTGGCGGCATCCAGCGTTGTTCGCGGGATTGAGAGTCCCTACAAGAAGGAAGGCTACTACTTAAACAAGATGGCTGTAAGCGATGGCGTCATGATTGCGCTGTTTATTTCAACAGCGGCCATGTGTATCTTGGTGTGAGGTGAGAAATTGAATCCAGCGATTGAAATTAAAAATCTCAGTTTCTCCTACGGAGACACGGAGAATCAGTTGAAGCATATCAATCTCAGCGTAGAAAAGGGGGAGGTCATCGTATTGACGGGCCCCTCCGGCAGCGGAAAGAGTACTTTGACCCGCGTGATAAATGGACTGATCCCCTATTTCTTCACGGGAGAGCTCAGCGGCGAAGTATGGCTATTCGGGAAGAACATGGCGGAGATTCCCTCATGGGAACGAGGCAAGTATGTCGGGAATGTATTTCAGGACCCGCGTAGCCAGTTCTTTGCCAATGAGGTAGCAGGCGAAATTGCCTTTGGCTGCGAAAACTACGGTGTCCCTCATGACGAGATCGTGAAAAGAGTTCAGGACGCAGCGGAGGCATTGAGCATTACGGACCTTTTAGAACAGAAGGTTCGATACCTCTCTTATGGTATGCGGCAGCGGGTAGCAATCGCCTCTGCGGAGGCGATTGACCCAGATATCTATGTGATGGACGAACCCTCTGCCAATCTGGATATGGGCGCTACGGAGGATTTTGCAGCGTTTGTTTGTCTTTTGAAAAAGCAAGGAAAGACGATTCTGATTGCAGAGCATCGGCTTTATTATCTGCGTGATATAGCAGATCGGATCGTCTATTTGAATAAGGGTGAAATCGTCAGCGTGATGACGCCGCAGGAAATGAATATTCTGCCCCATGAGCAGGTTTTCGAGTGGGGGCTTCGCAGTATGGAACTCTTGAACTTGCCATTCCCTGCTAATAGTGGTAAGGAAACTGAACAGAAGCCTTTGTTAAGCGTTGAGAGACTACACAAGCGGTTCGGCTTGCATGAAGTGTTGAAGGACGTTTCGTTTTCCTGCTCACCGGGAGAAATCGTTGCGATTGTGGGTCCCAATGCGGCCGGAAAGAGCACGTTGGGGAAATTGCTGTCAGGGCTCCTGAAGGAGGACGGCGGTACGATCCGTTTTGCGGAAAAGCCATTGAAAAAGAGCAGCCGGCGCGAAATGATTTGGTATATCATGCAGGATTTGGACAGTCAGTTATTCGGAGAAAGTCTGCCCGATGAACTTTTGACAGGCAAAAAAGTAACGCCCGCGTTGAAGCTGCGGGCGGACGAGTTGCTGACGCTCTTGAATTTGGCAGAGTTTGCAGACCGGCATCCGGCAACCCTGTCAGGAGGACAAAAACAGCGTCTTGCTTTGGCTGTCGCTCTGTTGAACGAAGCGCCGGTCATCGTTCTGGACGAGCCTACCAGTGGCTTGGATGGTCGCAATATGCGATCTGTCAGCAAGCAGCTTCGTGCGCTTGCAGAAAAGGGGCATATTATTCTTATGATTACTCACGACTTGGAATGTGCCCTTGCCACTTGCAGCCGTGCGCTTGTGATCCGAAACTGCACATTGGCGGATGATTTTCAAATTGATAACGCAGAGCGGCTTATGGCCGCCATGCGGGAATAACAGGAGGAGCCATGGAAAAGGAAAGAAAATCCAGCGCCGCTTATTTAATGCAGTTGGCTGGAAAATATAAACTACATCTGCTTGTATCTGCCCTGTTCGGAATTGCCAGCGCATTATGCTCGTTTATCCCGTATGTCATGGTGTATCGCAGCATTTTGGTTTTGCTGGGCGGTGAAGGAGACGCTTTGCACTATGGGTTGATTGCCGCAGCGGCGATTGCAGGGAAATTCCTCTGCTCCATCCTTTCCGGGACATTTTCTCACATTGGAGCCTTTAACACGCTATACAACGTGCGCACGCAGATCATAAGGCACATTGCAAAGGTTAATCTGGGGTTTTTCACCGATCACGCATCGGGCGAGATCAAGAAAGTCATTATTGAGGATGTGGAACGAATTGAAAAATTCCTGGCCCACCAAATTCCGGACGTGACCTCTGCCGTATGCGTGCCTGTGATCGTATTCATTCATCTGCTGACAATCAATGTCACCATGGCCTTATGCCTGCTGGTGCCGGTAGTGCTGGGGCTTATCATTCAAGGGGCGGCAATGGCGATTACCGGGAAGCAGATGCCGACCTACCATCGCCTGCTGGAAAAGCTGAACACAGCAATTATGCAGTTCATCAACGGGATGCCCGTGATGAAAGCCTACAATATGACGGCAGAGAGCTACCGGGACTATGCGGATGCGGTAGAAGAATACAATGCGTTCTGGAAACGCTGCACCAAAAGTCAGGGATATACTTACGGCCTGTTTGTGGCATTGGTTGAAAGCGGAATCCTTTTTGCCCTGCCATTGGGCGGTCTACTCTACTTCCGGGGGACATTGCCCGTGCAGGATTATTTGTATTTTATGGTCATGAGTATGGTGTTTCTTTCCAGCCTGCTCAATCTGATGAATCTTGCCATGATGTTCAGTCAGATTATGAGCGGCGTTGGGCGAATCCAGACCATTATGGAGCTGCCATGCACAACAGAGGGAACGGAGACTTTAGATTGCGCACAGCCTCATAGCGTGAGCTTTGAGGATGTTACTTTCCGATATGACAAAACCGATGTGTTGAAAAACATCTCGTTATCTCTGCCGGCAGGTAGCCTGACTGCTTTTGTTGGCGCTTCCGGGGCTGGAAAAACCACCGCCGCGCAGCTTATCCCCAAGTTTTGGGAAGTCGCGGAAGGTAGCATCTGCATCGACGGAAAGAATATTTTAGAATTGAAGAACGATAATCTGATGGACTTGGTGTCCTTTGTATTTCAGGAAACCTTTACGCTACATGACAGTATTTATGAAAATATCGCCATCGGAAACAAAGAAGCTACGCCCCAGCAAGTAGAAGATGCTGCAAGAGCCGCGCAGATCCACGATTTTATTATGAGCCTTCCGAACGGCTACAAAACCAAACTGGGCGAGGACGGCGTAAAGCTTTCGGGAGGAGAGAAGCAGCGCATTTGCATTGCGCGGGCAATCCTGAAAGATTCTCCCATCATTATCTTCGATGAAGCGACCAGTTTTGCGGACATGGAAAACGAACATAAAATCCAGCTTGCTTTATCGTGCTTGCTGAAAGGAAAAACCACCATTATGATCGCTCACCGTCTTCACACGATTACGGGAGCAGATCAGATTTGTGTGTTCCATGAAGGACGCCTTTTAGAGAAAGGAAAACATGACGAGCTGGTGTCAAAGGGCGGGCGGTATGCCGATATGTGGCGCAGTTATACGCAGGAGGTGACAGCATGAATTACACATTCAAAATGATTCGCCGGGTTGCCGGTAAAAATATAAAGTCTCTGTATTTACCTATCGTGCTGTCCTGTCTGGACGCACTGTTGCACATGGGGATGTTCAGCGCAATGGTTTTGACGATTATCGAGCTGATCGGCGGCATCTTTACGGTGCAAAAACTGACCTTGTACAGCGTCATCCTTGTGCTGTTGTTTTTGGTGAGGGCTATCTTATTTTCCGTAAACTATACGCAGGTACAATATCGCGGCGCAGATATTTCGGCGCAGCAGCGCCTTGCTCTCGGCGATCATATCCGCAGCCTGAATCTTGGATATTTCAACAAGAACAGCATCGGCCGCCTCATGAGTACGCTGACTACAGATATTACTGACTTTGAACAGGTTTTGACACATTCTCTGGCGAGTTTGATAAAGGTGCTGTTCTTCAGCGCTCTGGCTCTCCTGTTTGCCTTTATGGTTTCATGGCAGTATGGACTGATTGCTACAGTGCTGATCCTGATTGCGTTCCCTTTGATGCGTCTGAGTGGAGCGATGTCACAGAAATACGGCGGCAGGCAGCGGGCAAGCGTTAGTCGTGTGATCTCCCGCATTGTGGAGTACATCAATGGAATCAGAACCTTTAAGCTCTATAACATGACAGGCGAAAAGTTTCAGCGCCTTGACGATAGCTTTACCTCCTTAAAAAAAGATTCCGTAAAACTGGAACTCTCGATTATGCCTTTTTCTATCTCCTTCAGTTTTGTGACCTCGTTGATTCTTCCGGCAGCGTTAATTCTGGCTCCGGCCTTATATCAGTCGGGAGCAATCGACACACAGCGCATGATCGCCCTACTGATGATCGGCGTTTCTCTTTCCAGTATGATGGCGACGCTCGGCAGTCTATACCCTGAATTAAAATATCTCGGCAAGGCGGCGGAGAACATCTTGCAGACACGGCAGGAAGCACCTTTGCCCTATCGTGAAGAGGCTGCACAGCTTTCATTCTTCGATGTCATCTTTTCTCATGTGGATTTTGCCTATGAGATGGGCGTTCCCGTGCTGCGGGATGTTTCGTTTTCTGTAAAGCCGGGAACGACGACGGCACTGGTAGGGCCCTCCGGCAGCGGAAAAACCACAATCATCAGTTTGATTTCCCGATTTTGGGATGTGTCAAAGGGCTCCGTTACGATTGGCGGTTGTGATATTCGGGAACAGTCACCGGATGTGCTGACAGGGAAAATGGCCATCGTCTTTCAGGACGTTTATCTGCTGCATGACACCATAGCGAACAACATCCGGGTGGGAAAGCCGGGTGCGAGTATGGAGGAAATCATCGCGGTAGCAAAGGCAGCGCAATGCCACGAGTTTATTTCGGCGTTGCCGGACGGCTACGATACCGTGGTGGGCGAAGGTGGAAATACCCTTTCCGGCGGCGAAAAGCAACGAATCTCCATTGCACGCGCTCTCATCAAGGATGCACCTATCGTCTTGTTGGATGAAACCACTTCCAGTTTGGATGCAGACAATGAGAAAGAGATTCATAGGGCGCTGGACGCTCTGATGAAAGACAAGACGGTAATTGTCATTGCGCATCGTCTCAACACGATCATCGGGGCGGATCAGATTCTTGTTCTGGACAAAGGAATAATCAGTGAGCGCGGAAACCACAAGGAGCTTTTGGCACAAAACGGATGGTATGCCCGTATGATTTCAGAGCAGACAAAGGCGCGGGAGTGGAGCATTGCCTGATGCCGCAAAAGATGCTTATACGCAAAACGGAGGAGCTTGCAAAAGCAAGCTCCTCCGCACTGGTATACTGTATCGCTGAAAGGTCAGTATTGAGGATACTGCTTCCACAGGCAATCCTCAATCGTTTTGATGGCATGAACCGTCTCGACATCATCGGCTCCGTTTGATAGAAGGGCGCAACCCCGATATACGCAGCCATTCTTCATCCTTAATTCTTCGGCATACACGCCGCTGTAGTCCCAGTCTCCATTGAGCCAGCAACAGCTGATTGTACTGTCCCTCTTAGATTTCTCCGGATACTCCGGCAAAAAAGCGGCAGTATACTGCGATTGTGTCTGTGCAGAATACACATCGTTACCTGTCCACACACCACCCATGTTTCGGATACTTTCTCTGAATGTACGAAACCTCATGGGCTGTACCTCAGAAGAGTGTATTCGGGGCGTTATCGGGCGCTGCATACGTTTCCTGCGCCGGCAATGTCGCTGATTTTATCGGGTTCTGCAGATAGTATGCCGTCAGCCATGACTGGTAGTGGGTTTTGGTCATCAGCATAAGCTCGCTGAACAGTTCAAAAGTCATGCTGACCGAGACATGGTTTTCAGGATTCTTTCCGAACCGCGGTACGATCAGGCCTTTGGCGTTGGTTTCTCCGGGACCGCTGTCAGCAACGAAAAGAAAATCCGTCTTACTGCCGCAGACGAGCTGCGCAGTCCGCGACAGGCTTTTCCCATCCGCTCGTGCCCGTCCGTACCTTGCGAGCTTTTCCGCCGAAGTGCCGCCAAGACACTGATAGAGCGGCGTGCTGTCGCCATTTTTCTTCTTAACCTGCATTAGATAGCGCAATTCACCACCCATCAGCTTCCGGCACAACTCCAACACCTCCGCCATATCGATGTAGATTTGAATGCTGTTGGTCTGACGCTGGCCGGAGGGCTTGCTGAGGTCGTAGGAGGCAAATGTAAAATGCGCTTTCCCGATCTCAAAGGCATCATTCAGACTTTCCACAAAGCAGTTGCGTGCATCGATGCGAATGATTTGACTACGGTTGCGGTCATCATTCATGGCTGAGCTCCTTCCACAATGCCGGCAGATGTTCAAGTGCGTCGATAAGACGGTCGCTGTTTTTTTGGAACTGTTCCCGGAAATCCTCCTGAATGTCATAATTGAGATACAGCGCCTGATAGGTAATGGACCAGACCCGCTCCATGGATTTGTCAGGAAGCATTTTCTCCAGCTCCACGATTTGCTGTCTTACAGAGAACAGCGCTTTCTGCCATGCAATAAAATCGTTGTCGTGGATGGGTATGCCGAAGCTTTCTACCCACTCGCGTACGGTATGCTCTTCGGAACGATCTCCGCACTCAATGGAGTTGATGATATACTGGATCCTGGCACGCTCAATGGCGTTCGGATCCGTTTCTTTCGCATCCAGCTTTATGCTGCGGCCCAGTGGGAACAGGGCGCAAACCGTAGGCTTTGCATTATGAACAGAACATTTCCGGTCCCTGAGCAGCGGGCAACGCTTAATAGATCCTCTCGGCTTGAGCCGTACAATGGGGATTCGGGAGTTTTGCCCCAGATATACCTCGCAATATTGTGCAATGGTGTCCCGTGGTGCAAGTCCCAGCTCCTTGGATATGTTGTAGAGGTCTTTGGGATTCAGGAGAATATCCTCCCGGTTGATGCAGCACTTCCCGCACTGCTTGCAGTGAAAACGAAAATGCTCATCCGTTCCGATGCACATCTCATCGTAGTGCTCCACAATGTGTTGTAATCTTTGATCCATTTTACTTCTCCTTTTCATGGAATAATCGTCGGTTTGTGTTGGTTATGGCTACTCCGCCAACAGGGCCAGTGCGGCCTTGAGCTGTTGAAGATTTTTTGCATATTGCTTTAGGAACGGCTGATCTAAGTCGAAATCCGAATACTTATATCGCCAGAACAGGAGCATCGCCTGTTGCCGATGGAATTCGGGTATCCGACGCATGAGTCGTGCAATATCCCGAGCAGAACTAAGATCCATTCTGAGAAACGCTTTGTCTTCCTCGGTAAACCGCCGTTTCATCCATGTCTTTACATGAACGGCCGGGCCTTTGAAATGATGTTCCTTTTCGCGGCTCACCAAATATTCCGGGTGGCCGTCATCTCCGATACCGGCAACGAATGGATAAATCCGGCAGGTTCTTGGTTTTGCCGCATGGACCATACACCGATTCTCTTTCAGAAAAATGCAGGCGTCGTCAACACCTGTAACTTTCAGCATGAGCATGAAATACCCACATTCGTCCAGTAGGGCAAGTTCGGTATACCGCGCAACAAAGTCGTCCATGCAAATGATTCCCTTGTCCCTTTCCCTCAGCAGCCTTGTCAGCCGGAATACATCCGGACTTTCCAAGGGAACGCTTTGCCGGACATGGCGGCAGCACTCGCCGCAGCAGGTGCAGTGAAAGGGGACCCTCTCACGAGGAGAGATTCTGTGCGTTGTTGATAAGACTTCTTCGATGTTCATTGTGATATTCTCCTTTTAGGCCACAGGAGGCGCCGATAATTCGACGCCTCCTGTTTGTGCTGTAAAGCCTGATTTATTTTTTCGCTCAGCGTTTGGTTTACTCCTTTTCAAAGCGAATCCGCTTGAACCCGATTGGCTCACAGTAATAGAACTCACTTCCTCCTGATGCAAGAAATATTTCCACCACATCGGAGACCGAGAGCGACCGCCCTTTGTAAGCGGAAGGGTGCTCCATGTTGAAAACATAGAAGATATCCTCCAGTGTTTGCGCAGAAACTTCTCCGGCAAAAACGCAGTCGTAAAGCTCTACAGGGACTCGACCATTGCTGACCGATATGATGTGATTCAGGCTCTGAAACGCAAGACGGTTCTCATCGCGCTCTATCGCAATCTGGTAGATGGCAATTTTCACGACAACGCACCTTCTCTCTCATACAGATCCTCTGTGTCCATGCTCTGCAGTCGATATGGTTCTTCGCACTGTGGATCTTCCGGAAAACGATTCTGCCGATCCGGTATGACTGCACGCAGCACATTGCGTCCCGTTTCCCGAAATTCATCCAGACGGATATCGCAGTCGGCATAGATGCCGGATACATACCTACCGGCCTGAAAGCGTTCTCCTTCCTGAACCCTAAGCCCCAATGTGTTGAGGATCCTTCCGATTTCACGGGGAGGAAGACTCAGGACCACTTGAAAATCCGGGTGGTCATATTTCTCCATGCCATGAGTATGCGCATTGCAGGTATAGGGCAGGAACCCTTTTTCCTCCTTCCCGCACTCGTCACAGGCTCCGTTTGCTACAAGATGGATGATCCAGTCGATATTGTTGTTCATACTGCACCTCATACTTTCTGAATGGAATACACGCTATTGCGCGTTTCAATCACGGTAGCTTCTTGTGTGTCTGCCAGAATAGCACAGACTGTGGAAGTCCTTCGGTATCCGTCAGTCTCCTGAATATATGCCGGCAGGCCGATATGTACCGGGTATAGAAGCTTTCCTGTCAGACAGATCTCGGGTTTAACCGCATCAGGCATCCTCTTCGCCTCCTTCCAGAATGCGGCACATCTCGCACATGGCATCCGTCAGGTCGGCAGAGAAATCTTCCCAGTCTGACAGGAGCGTAGCAAGCGATGCCGAATCATGAAAGGTCGCGTCGTCCAGCATCAGGATCTCATACTCATCCTCGTCCATGCTGTTGTAGGGGAGACTCAGATAGCCGTCCTTTGTGACCAGGATAAACGCACCGGCATGGATCCCATCGCTGATGGGATAGCGCCAGCACAGTTCGTTCCCATACGCGGCATAATAACGCAGCCGGATATCGCTGAGTGTGCAGTCGGTGCTTCCATTGTCCTTCAGGTACTCCAGAGCCTCTTTTGCCGGCAGCAGCGCATCCGTATTGAGATTCCTTAGAAGACCGCTCACCGTGTAAGGCCGCGTTTCCGAGCTGACAAAACCGATCATCCAGAGTGCATCGTCCTCGACCATCTCACACTTCCAGTCCGCCTGTAAAGCGGCCTTCAAAAGAAGGGAGCCAAGTGTCATGCCGAAACCGTGTACGTCCTCTGAATCCTCCGGCAGAGTTTCCATGCGGGTCTCCGCGTCCGCTTGTACAGCATCCAGCAGCCGATTCAGATCAGCAACCGAAAACAGCCCATGCAGTGCACGGGCGCCCCAGTATCCTTGATCCTCCGGCCACACACGCAGAAGAAACCTTCGGCCCAGAACAGCCTTGATCTGATCTGACAGCAACTTTGCGATATCATCCCACGCAAGTCGGTAGGTTTCGTATGCCCGGCTTTTGTCAATCATTTTTTCCATACTCTGATTCCCTTTCTGGCCGATATGACCCATAGTACTGTGTGTCTTCCTTGTCGGAAGTGTAGACCCCAATGCAAAGCTCATGGCAGGGACTGTGTTCTGAGTTGTATTCTGCAAAGCAGATCAACTCATCCGGCTTGCCATCCTGTAGAAGATATAGATTGATGGCTGGATAAGTCTCGTCTGCATAGCTGACGGCGCGCAGCCGCGTGCCATCCGGCAGAGGAAGCGTGATGTGTGGATATGAAACGGTGTCCGGCGTCGGCGTTTCCGAAAGAGAGAACCGCTTTCGTCCCGGCTTCCCATTTTCGGCGAATCGCTCCCGTGCCCGATCCAGCTCGACCTGCAGCTCCGTGAAAATCTGCTCAACGGCATCGTCATCATAGGCGTAGGTATTTGTTCCGGAACAGTTGCCAAGAAGCCGCAGCATCCGGATAAGTTTATTGACGCGCGCCTCCGCTACACGGCGGAAACGGGCCTCTTTGGTTTCCTTCATTTTGCGGCCTCCTTGCTTTCTACGCATTTCACTGTAAATGCGCATTTGCACGCGGAGAAAAATGCGTGATTGGCTGTCAGATACTTTTGTGCTTTGGCCTCTGTTCTGAACTTTTTTACGCACTCTGCCTGTGCGATCAGTGTCGCCCAGACACGGCGGCTGCTGCGCTTAACAAAGAAGCCTTGTTCGGACTGCAGGACATAGTAGCGATCAAGTGTGCCAAAATCAAACGGCTGCTTCTTTCTGGATATTTTCGGGTAGAAGATATTTCGGTCATCCGCAAAGCCGATACCGATATGATCACTCTCCCGCTGATCCAGAAGTGCTGACAGTTCTGCGGTCGAAGCAATGGAAGCCTTTGACCAATTCCGTTCATAGTCGATGACGACAACGGAATTGCCGTATGCGCGATATTCCTCTACTGTGTGGGCGGACTTGAGCCCGGCCAGTATCCAGCGGCCGAATTCGCCCACCTCAAATGCACGGTTTCGGCTTTTACAGGTCCCGCCGCGATTTTCTGTGTTAGCTTCCTCAAATGCGGCTGCGATCTGCTTGATTTCCGCTGCCGTGAAGGCAAGGCGGCCACGAAAAGGATAGCTGAGGACCGACCAGTGTCGTTCTGGGATCTCGCGGCCACGGCTATCAAAGTCGTAGCAATTGGAGGAGCCGTGATTGACGACAGGAATGAAGCGGTCGCCGACCCGAAGGAATGCCTTGGCATAGAATATTTCACTGCTCATATGTCTGTTCCTCCTCAGAGAAAGCGGACTTCCAGCGCGGTGATCTCGCCATCCTGCTTATAGGCATACACGCCATAGCATCCATCGCCGTACCCGGACGAACTGTAAAAGCCGTCCTCGGTCAGCCACGCATCGCCATGACGGATCCTGTCACAGAATTTGCTCCATGCCTCGTCGCTGTAATCCGGTTTGTTGTGGAAGAAGCCTGCCAGCCCGGCATCCACGCCGATGCTGCCGATCTTCTCCATGTCTTTCTGACGCGGGATGTCACCGTTTCGGTAGATCCCGATCGCGCCGACCAGTATATACGAATACGGCGTCCCGTCCTTATATGTGCCTTTGTCGGTATGATGCCAGACATTGCAGGTATATTCGCCGTCACTGATCTTCACATCGTTCATCCGGCACCAGACATCTTTGTCATAACAGGGGTCGGTGATATCCACGCTGCCGTGGAAATCCATGACTCCGATTTTCTTTCTTCTCATTGTGTGTCCTCCTCGGTGTGAGAATTTACAAGAAACATTTTGCCCTCTGCGTGAAAAGCACGGTAAACCGGAAACGGAGCAGGTAATCCCTGCTCCGCAACCGTTGCGCCGCCTTCCATTCAGGCCAGCATGTCCTCGAATTCCTGTTCAGTCAGCGTTTTTACGCCCAGCTGCTGTGCTTTGGTCAGCTTGCTGCCGGCTTTTTCGCCAACGATCAGATAATCGGTTTTCTTACTCACGGCACCGGACGGATGGGCGCCCAGAGAAATCAGCTTCTCCTGGATGCCGTCACGGGTGTAATGCTCCAGCTTTCCGGTAGCAACGACGGTCTTGCCTGCGAAGGGGTTATTCATGGTGGTTTCCATAGTCAAATTCTCCTTTGTTTCAAATTGAATTTTTCTCAGCAGCGGACGCCAGAGCTTTGCCTCCTGAGCATCCGCATACCAGGTATAAATGTTGTTGTGCATGGTCTCGCCAAAATCCGGCAGCTGTGTGAAATCGAAGCCGTTGAGAATTGCCGCCTCAAACTCAGCCCATGAGCCATGGAAATAGCGATCCAGATCCCGGCCTGCATGGCGCCCGACCATCGGGATACCGAGACCGGCGATAAACTTTGCCAACGTGCAGCGGCGGCTCTTTTCAATTGCCGCCTGCAGTCGGTCAAAGGATCGCTCGCCGAAACCCTCGGTGCGTACAATATCCTCACGGTGTTGCTCCAGCTCGTATAAGTCTCCGAAATTTCGCACCCAGCCGTGACCGATGAGCTTCTCCAGCGTTGTTGCTGAAAGTCCTTCGATATTCATGCGGGTCTTTTCACAGAAATGCGCAAACTTCTGCACCAGCTTGGCTGCACAGTGCGGATTACCGCAATACAGCTGCCGTGTGCCGCCCGATGTGGACTTTACCGTTAGCGGCTTTCCACAGCAGGGGCAGGTCATGGGCAGCATATAGGTGTTGCTCTGCGTTTTATTGTCCGCAATCTGCGGAATGATCATGTTCGCCTTATACACGCTGATCTCGTCACCGATGCCAAACTGAAACTCATCGAAGATATCAAGGTTGTGCAGGTAAGCGCGGCTGACGAGTGTACCGTCAATACTGATCGGATCGAACAGACCGGTGATGCTTACCATACCGGTTCTGGTCGTGGCCAACTCCACGCCGCGAAAACGCGTGCTATAGAGTTCATCGGCCCACTTGAGCGCAATCAGGCGATTCTCGTGATGTCCGGTTGCTCCAAGACTTTTACCGTAGCGGAGGTCTTCATACTCCATGACGAGGCCATCCACCGGATATGCGAAGTCTTTGGGTTCCATGCCGGCGACTGTATCTCGGATGTCCTGCCCGCTGTGCCCGGCATCCAAAAAGATATACGGCACAACCGAGAAACCGCTGCGCTGCAGAAATTGCTGCTGCGCAAGCTTGCTCTCAGGTTCCAGATGGTCGCTGACCAGTTCGAAAGCCCAGAACTCCAGCCGGCGCTTGCTTGCCTCACCGGCGTCAAGCTTTCGCGTGCTGCCGGAGGCCAGATTTCGCGGATGGGTATAGGGCTCCTCCAGACTGGCATTGATTCTGCGGAAGCTCTCCCATGAGATGACGCCCTCTCCGCGTACCTCAAACGATTCCTTCGTGGGGATCGTCAATGGCACGTTTCGGAAGGTGCGCACCGTATGGGTCACATCCTCGCCGATGATACCCTCGCGGCCGCGGGTGATGGCCTGCTTCAGTTTTCCGTACTCATACCGCAAAACCAGCGTAAGCCCGTCCATCTTCCAGCACAGTAGAACAGCACGTCCTGCTGCAAACCGGATCAGATCCTCAATGGACTTCGTCTTGCCTGCGGACAGCATGGGCTTTGTATGCCGCACCTCCGCCAGGCTTTCCAAAATCTCTCCGGAAACCTTCTGCGTCGGCGAGCCGGAAAGCACCAGCCCGGTATCATGCTCCAAAGAGGAGAGCTCCTCTGTCAGTCGGTCATATTCCAGATCCGTCATAATAGGAGCATCGTTTTTGTAGTAGGCGATGTCCGCCTCCGTGAGCCGCTCGATCAGTTCGCGCATCCGTTCCAGATTGGTATTGTTCTTTTCTCGCATAATGCTTCTCCTTTTTGTTAATAGATTTTGCTGAGATACTGCCGGACAGTCTGAAGCCGATCCTGTGCGGCATTCTCTGCGTCAGGGTCGGCTCCGTTAAAATCCATGTCCAGGATCTCAACATCGAATTTGTAAGGGCAGGCTCCGAACACTTCCCGAACCATTCCGTCCTTGACAACGATGACGACTTTATCCGTTCCCATCACCCCCTTCCTTAGGATGAGCGCATGGGTGGACCGGCATCCAATCACCGCATTTCCGGCAGTACAGCTTACCATTGCTTCTGTCACGGATATTTTTGAGCTGTGTTCCTGTCATTTCGTGGCGTTTTCCGCACCCGGAACACTTGACCCATAGAATCTCTGCTTTGCAAAGCACTTCAGGGCGATATTTCCGGTTGAATGGAATAAAATCGCACCACGCCGGATTGTCCGGCAGCCGCGCCATATGCAAACTCAGCACATCCAGTTCAAACTGAGAAGGACTTTGTTCCCAATGGCTTTGTTCTCTTTCCCATGCGAAAAGCTGCTGATATAGCTCCTGCTCACCGGATTGCCGGATCAGTTGTTTTGCCAGCCGGGTCCATTCGGCTTCCGGCAGATCTCCGATATCGGTCATCACTCCGTGCCGATAGCCGAACACCTTATCCCGGCCTTCGCCGGAGATGAGGTAGCTCCGTCCGGTATAGTAGTGAACACGCAGATCCGCGAAGGTCAACGCATGCTCGGTATTCCCGATGTTATCCATCTGTATCACCTCACAACGCGAGTCTGCGGCTTTCCTCCGGAAGCACCAGCTTAAAAAGCTCCATATACCGCTGAAAGCCCTCTGCGGTCAGCGGCCCTTTCAGGGATGTTTCGCTCCAACAGATGAGTTCTTCCTCCGGGACATTGTAAGCAGCTGGGATAAATCCGGCTCCGTCATAGTGCGGACAATTGGGCCGGACTAGCTTTTGCATCTCCGCCTTGGTTGTGGCGGAAGCTATCATCCGGCATTTCCTGTCTGCAATGGCATAGAGCAGCTTCGGCATATAGCCAAGCTGCCGGTAATAATGCAGATACCGCTGAAGCTCGCTAACGGCTCCAAGGCGGAGCTTTTTGACTCGTTCAGGCGTATCTGAGGCGGCAATCTCCGCAATACACGGGATGATCACCATCATGTAATCGTCTTCCACTGGCATTTCCTTTCTGCATTCCTGCATGTAATATCTATCTGTACGGGTATGCCGAAAGGCTCCCCGGAGCAAAGAGTAAGGGAGCGGTTAGGCTCCGATCTATATAAAAAAGCGCTTAAAGAACCGAAGCTCTCTAAGCGCTTTTGGACCCAAGGATCCCAGATATGAAATTGCTATCAGGGAGGGGGCATACTCCCCGCCGTCCCCGTCTGTGCCTCTGTTTGTGAGAGGCAGAAGAAACAAAAAAGTGCCTGAAGATGTTCATCCTCAGGCACTGTGTTACTCATTCACTGTAATTGCTTGGTGGCAATTCTGAAACTTACATAAACATTATAGCAGGGATTCTACCATTTCGCAAGTGGAACCTTGAAAGTTCTTGCTATAGGCTGAATGCTGCAAAGTCAATGCTCATATACGGTGAAGAAGCAGATGACAAAGATATAGTCAAAATGCCTCACTATCACACCGATAGTCAGTTCCATAGCAAAACAGGCAGCTCTCGCCAACTCTCACGCAGAAATGCGACTTAGGCGGAAAGCTGTCTGTTTTTGCAGGAGGCTGCGTTATTGCCCAATCATTTCCGCATCAACCAGCCGACAATATCGGATGTCTCCTTCCTCATATAACTCAAATGTACCACTAACCGTAATCTCGCTGCCCAGCTCCGGATAATCATCCGGATAGGTATGCTTACCGGTCAGTACAAACTCCAATCCCTGTGAGCAGCAAGCCATTGCATCGCCAATGATACAGGTGAAGTATTGGGCTTTCGTATCAGGGTTTTCGTAATATACAAATTGTCCCGTCATTTTAATGGTTTTTCCAATATAATCACCGGGGGCGTTCATCATATTATAGATTTCGGAATATACCATTGTACTGCTAAGCCTTGTGAGGTCAACATCAACACCGTCTGTGCTTTGCGTTGGTTCAGAGGCTGCAGGCTTAGACTCCGATTTCTTTTCTGAGGGCTGTTTTTGTGAAACAGAAGCCTCTGGCGCTTGGTTATCGGCTGAATCAGCTGCAGCAGTCACTTTATCTTTTTCACCTCCGCAGGCGGCGAGAGGTACAAGAGTTAGGGCAATCAGCAAAACACACAATAGTTTTTTCATCTGCGAACACCTCCCAATACCGTGCCTGCCAGCCACGACAGACCGAAAGCGCCGATCTGAACGGCGACGATGGTGGAACCTACCGGCGTACCGGCGAGAATGGACGCCAGAATGCCGAGCAGCGCACAGAAAACCGAAAGGACTGCCGCGCAGATGGTCACGCTGCGAAAGCTCTTGAACATCCGCATGGCGGACAGTGCCGGGAAGATCACCAGTGCGGAGATCAGCAGGGAACCCACAAGGTTCATCGCCAGCACGATGATGACCGCAACGACGACGGCGATCAGTAGGTTGTAAAGCCCTGCCTTCGTGCCGGTCGCCCTTGCGAAGCTCTCGTCAAAAGTCACGGCGAAGATCTTATTGTAGAACAGGATGAACACCGCTACGACCAGCACCGACATTCCCACGCACAGCCATACCTCTGCGGGGGACAGCGTCAGAATGGAGGTGGAGCCGAACAGCGTGCTGCACACATCGCCCGAAAGATTGGACGAGGTGGAGAAAATGTTCATCAGAAGATAGCCGATGGCCAGTGCCCCCACCGAGATCATGGCGATAGCGGCGTCGCCCTTGATTTTCGTATTCTGCCCGGTGCGCAGGAGCAGCACGGCGCTGAGGATGGTAACGACCATGACAAGGGGCATCTTGTTGGTGATCTGCAGCACGGCGGCAATCGCCATTGCACCGAACGCCACATGGGACAGACCGTCACCGATGAAGGAAAACCGCTTCAGCACCAGCGTCACGCCCAGCAGGGAGGAGCAAAGCGCGATCAGCACACCGACAATGAGCGCATAGCGGACAAAGGGATATGCCCAATAGAGAGCCAGCTTTTCCAAGATAGCGGTCATTGGCTGTCACCGCCTTTCTTCACGTCAAACAGCCGCCCTTGCGAGCTTTGGAGATAGTCCGCCCTTGTCCCAAAGAAAACAGTGTCGCCAATATGCAGAATATGGCTGGCGTATCGGACGGCGGCAGCCACATCGTGAGAAATCATGATCACGGTGATGCCGTCCTCACGGTTGAGCTTTTCGATGAGCGTATACATTTCCGCCGTCACCTTGGGGTCAAGCCCGGAAACAGGCTCATCAAGAAGCAGCATTTTTTGTGTGGCGCACAGCGCGCGGGCAAGCAGCACCCGCTGCTGCTGTCCGCCGGACAGCTTCCGATAGCACCGCCTTGCAAGCCGGGTGATCTGCATTTTCTCCATAGCCTCCGCCGCAAGTTTCTTTTCTTCTTTGTTATAAAAAGGACGGCTGCCGCAGCGTCCCAGGCACCCGGAGAGAACGATCTCTCTCACGGATGCCGGGAAGTCCTTTTGTATCACTGTCTGCTGCGGCAGATAGCCGATCTCGTTTTTCCTCAGCCCATCGCCCGTCAAAATTCTGCCGCTGATGGGCATCTGCAAGCCGAGGATCGTTTTCATAAGGGTGCTCTTGCCGGATCCATTTTCCCCTACGATGCAGAGGTAGTCGCCTGCCAGGAGCTCAAAGGTGAGGTCTTGGAGAACGGGTCGTCCATCGTAGCCGGCACAGAGATTTTGACAAGTGAGCTGAGCCATAGACCTACCTCCTTACCCCAACGCTTCCTTCAGCACGGAGAGATTCTTCTCCATAACGGAAAGGTAGGTGGCGCCGTTTGCCACGTCCTTGGAGGTGGTGGACTGCATGGAATCCATGGTCAGCACCTTCTGATTCTTCCCGGCGGTGTTCTGGACGATGGTTTCCGCGATCCTGTGCTGTGCGCCCTCGATGGTCAGCACGCAGGGAAGTCCCAGCTCATCCACCTTCTTAGCAAGGAACGAAACGGTTTCAAAGCTGGCTTCGGTTTCGGCGGAGCAGCCCGCAAAGGCGGCGTAGTAGCGCAGACCGTAATCGTCCACCAGATAGCGGAACGGGAAACGGTCGCCAAACAAAACGGTCTTATGGGTCGCACCCTCCACAGCCGCCTTATAGTCTGCGTCAAGGGCGGCCAGCTTGTCCTTATACGCCGCGGCGTTGGCGATATAGGTGTTCTTGTTGTCCGGGTCGATGGCACACAGCGCATCCGCAAGCGTCACGCAGAGTGTCTGGGCGTTCTTCAGGGACAGCCAGACATGCTCGTCCTTTTCCTCCCCATGGTCGTGCCCCATCAGCTCATCAAGGATGTCCTCTGCGGAAAGCGCGTCCTTCACAAAAAACGGATTGGTCTTGGCGCTCATCAGCGCATCGAAGCCGTCGTTGCCGAAGTAGATATGGAAATGCTCCGCCTCACCCGGCTCGTGGCCGTGGTCGTTGAACTGCACATATTTGGGCGCATCGGCACTGGTGGTTTCGAACTGATAGCGGACGCTGCGGATCTTGCCCTCGTCATCCAGCTTCGGCTGATAACCGGCATAGGTGTATTCAGCGGAAACGGTTTTTCCGTCTGCATAAGTGAATGTGATCGTGTTCCCGTTGATAGATATCTTCTCGGCGTCGCATTGCCACGAGGTCTTGTACTTCTCCAAATAGGTGTCCTTTGTGGTCGAGCTGTCCTCGTCCTCCTCCGCCCTGTGTTGGCAGAATTTGTCCAGGTCGCCGTTCAGCAGATAGGGGTGCAGGGATTTCCACGCACCGGCGAAATCCGAGAGGGTGCGATCCTTGATGTCATCCTCCGTGAGCTGTTCATCGTGGCTGTGACCGTGACCGTCCTCCTGCATACCCTCAACCGTCTCCTCCGTTTTCACGGAATCACCCAGCACCTCCAGCAGGTTGATGACCTTCATTTTCCTGTTGGCGGCGTTTTTCAGAGCATTTTCCACCCAGCCGTCGGACTCGCCGCCCACATAGACGAAGAGGTCGCAGTCGGAGATCTTGACAATATCATCGGCGGTGGGCTGATAGCTGTGCAGGTCAACGCCGTTATCCAGCAGCATGGTGACCTCGGCATTATCCGCCTTGTCGCCCAGGATCGCCCTGACCCAATCGTATTCGGGGAAGATGGTCGTGACGACCTTCAATTTGCCGGCTTTACCGGTATCCTTCGGCTTTCCGCAGCCGGCAAGGACGCCGGCCAGCATCATAAGCGCAAGCAGCAGCGCAGTTATCTTTTTCATAGGCTATATGTACCTCCAGATTATAATAAGAACGTAAAAATGGGCGCAAAAATACAAGGGTGACGGCAACACCGCGAAAGCCTATCCGAAAACGGATAGACTACACCCTTGTAAATAGTTCTTATTTAATCTGAAAGCTTGACCTTGAGTGAAACCAGAGTAAACGTGCGGACAACCTCCGCGCAGAAGGGAATGACCCTGCACGGGGCATACCTGACCGCCGCGGCGAAAACCGCAGCAGCACCGGCAAGCCCAATGCTCTTGAGCAGATTTTCACAGACCTGCAGCTGGTGGCAGATGGCGCAGTCCTCGCCGGAGCAGTTGTGGTTGGCTTCGACCGCAATATAGACAGCGGAGGACAGCATGACAGCCGCCAGCACGGCTGCCAGCAAGCCTGTGATCAAACGAGATTTCTTTGTCATAGCCTGTCCTCCTTCCAAATACTATTCATCCCGGCAATCCGCGCAGGTGCCATAGAGAACCGTGTCGGCGGCGTCCAGCGTGAATTGCTCACTCTGCGCCAGGTGCTTTGCAAACAGGGCGGCGTTGCCGCTTGCCATGTGAAAGGTTCTGCCGCATTTTACACAGCTCATGTGCAGCGCACCCTTGCAGCTTTCGGTGTCAAGGTACTGAAAGTAGACCTCCCGCGTGCCGCTCTTGCTGCTGCGCCGCACTTTTTCTTCCGTCTCTAACTGTGCAAGGTTCCGATATACGGCGCTGAGGCTGATTTTTTCATCCGCCAGTGCGTCCGCAATTTGCCGTGCGGACAGCAGCTCATCCGGGTGCCGGCTCAAATAGGCAAGCAGAGCCTTCCGCTGCTGCGTGCTGTAACTGGACAAGTCACCACGCCTCCAATTTGCAATTCATTTGCAAATCAGTATACACAAGGAAAGCAGAAAAGTCAATATGCGATTTATTCGCAAATTAAACGCTTTCAATGAACGCCGCCGTGTAAAAGCACAACGGAAGCATCCGGCAGATTTTGGACTGAGGGTTTTTATCGTCTTTGCCAGGAGCCCCGCCTAACTGCGGTAATGGTGCACAGCGGCAGTTTTTTTCTCAAATGCTTTATGCTAATGTGTCCCAAAAGCGTGTTTGAGATTGCACTAACAGTAGAAGCATGGCAAGCCGAGAGGGCGGTATTAGAACAATTATTTTTTCGATGCTTTCCGGAATTGCCTGCATTGTTTACGTAACCGATAATCGTGGTGAATAATACAACTTCCACCTTATCAATCAAGCCCTCGAAACACGAACGGCGGGACGGGCTTTACCGTCGCGCCGCTCTGCTTTTTCAGCGGTCGAGGTCCTGCCTGTGCGTAGGCTGCTCTTTGGGGTTTTCCTCCCGCAGCATTGCGCAAACGCCCTTCTGCACCACCGTTTTATTTGACGATGGTGCGGAAGGGCCATACCTTTATTGCAGCTTCTTCAATCGCTATTGTTCCGTTCTGCCTTTTATCTATTCTTGAAAAATGCCACCACAACGGCGCCGGGACCGAGGTGTGTTCCGATCACGCTGCCCACCGTTGTGTAGCGAACCTCCCGCAAATGCCCCTCCCAAATGTGGCGGCTGTCCTCTATGTACTTCAATAAAAGCGCATCGGAAAGTCCGCTGTAGCCAAGCAGCACCGGCTTGCTGAAATCAATGCCGCCCGCCTCATTGATCTCCTGAACGAGCAGATTGTTTCCCATCTTAGAGCCGCGCGCTTTTCCAAGCAGATGTATTTCATCGTCGGTGACGGAGATCACGGGCTTGATGTTCAGTATCCCGCCGGCAAATGCGGCTGTCTTTGAAATGCGACCGCCCCGTTTGAGGTATTCGAGGGTATCCACCAAGGCAACAATGACAATATTTTTCTTCTCTTCCTCCAGAGCCTTCGCAATTTCCTCTGCGGAGGACCCCGCGTCCAAAAGCCGGAACGCAAGCTCTACAAGGATGCCGGTCCCCATTGCCGCGCTTGCGCCGTCCACAACATAGATGTTTTCATATTCCGCCGCCGCAATTACGGCGCCTTGATACGTGCCGGAGAACTTGGACGCAAGGGTGATGACAACGGCGGCTTCTCCCGCCTGCCTTGCCGTTTCAAACGCGCCGATGAAGTCGTTCGGGGTTGCCTGACTGGTGGTGGGCAGTACATCGCTCTCGACCAGCTTTTCATAGAAGGTCTTGTGGTCGATGGTCACGCCGTCGATATATTCCTCCTGACCGAAGTGAACGGTGAGGGGAACCGTATAGACCCGCTCTTTGATCTCGGGGACCAGGTCCGCGGTGGAATCAACAATGATCCTTGTTTTCAATTGCATCACAGCTCCTTTTCTTCACTGTTTTGGACGATAGCCTCAAGGCTTCTGCTGATGGTGGATAGACAACGGTAGAATTCGATCCTTTCATTCTCCGTGAGAGCATGGCTGATCGTTTCAAGAATGCCGCCGATCTTCTCTGCAATTCTTTTGCCGGCATCCCGCCCCTTATCCGTCAGAAGCAAGGGGCTTTTGTACCGTTTGGCGCCGGTGTCACGCAGAAGAAAGCCGTTGGTCTCCAGATAGTCCACCGCACGGGAAATGGTCGCCTTGTCCTCCTCACAATGCTCGCACAGCTCCGCTGAGGTCACGCTTCCCAGCGAATAAACGTAGTACAGACAGGACACATGGGCGCTTCTGAGGTGATAGTCGGCCATCTCCTGATTTTTGATTTTCCGTATGTCGCGGCTGATTCTGTTGATCAAAACTGTAAAGGTTTCAAATCTCTCCTGCATGACTGTCCTCCACTTCCATAAATGTTGAAGTCTCAACAAAAGAACTTTAACACAGAGATGTTGAAATGTCAACATGGTCCCTGTATAGCTTCTGTTCTTTGATTGTGGCATCCCACGGCGCGAGGTGGCCTCGGCGCAGTTTTCGTGTTACTCACCAAGAGGAAAAAAGCGGGACGCCGAGAATCCCGCAAAGCCCCGCCGGAATTGCTCCGGTGAGGCTTTGCTTTTGACCACATAAAATGCCATAGGCAGATGTGGAACACAAAGTGTTAGGAAAGGGATTAAAATCAAGAGGAAACCGCTAAAAGCGGCTAAGAAGTTCAGGAAAGTGTTGCGGTATCACAAGTTCCGCAGGTTTCTGACGAAACGCCTCCAGTAGCGCCAAATGCTGCGCGTGGGCGCAGCATCGGCACGATGTTGATTTTATACTATCAGAATATCACCTTTCCGTCAAAGGGGGCAGATGCCGCTTTCGCAGCCGGTGTTGCCCCAGATGGAATTGTACAGCTCGCACAACCGGCTGTCGATCTCCGTAAGACGGTTGTAGTCGGCGATCAGCGCGTCCTTTTCCGCGTCGGTCAGGAAGCCCAGGCTGCGGATGAAAGCGGCCTCATCGTAGTTGTCGAAGTCGTAGTCGTCCGGAAGATCAAAGTACGCTTCATCTACCTTGTCCCACAGGTCGGCGTGCTTTTCGCAGACGCGGTCATACTCCTGCTCCAGGGTGTCGATCTCATCCAGCACCTTGGGGTCGGCCTTTTCCAGTGCCTTCTCGTAAAGCGGCATATTGTCGCAGTCGGGCAGCTGAGCGTACAGTGCCTCCATCTCAGCGTCAAGGCCGTTCAGCTCCTTGATGTCCGCCAGAAGCGTTTCCTTCTCCGCTTCCGTCAGGGCGTTGGTGCTGCGGATAAACGCTGCTTCGTCAAAGTCTGTGAAGTCGTAGTCGTCAGGCAGGGCGTTGCAGATTTCGTCCAGCTTTTCCCACAGCGCTGCGTTTCTTTGGAAGATGGCGTCGCTCTTCTCTTCCACCACCTCGATCTGCTCCCAGATGGCGTCCTCGTTCTCGGTTGCAATTTTAGTAACAGGCTCCATTGGTGCGGGTGTGGCGGCAAAGGCGGAGGTTGCCGTACCGATAGCCGATACCACCAACGCCAGGGCCAGTGCAAGGCTCCAAATCGTTTTCTTTTTCATGGTATGTTACTCTCCTTTTTTTAATCATTTTGGTTGAGCGTCAACCTTGATTGTAGTATATAGGAGAACGCCAAATACTTCCCCCGCAAAAGTGCATGGAAAGTGTCACAAAAATGCCACAGGCCGCACGCAGCCTTGAGCAGCCCCATATTGGGTCGGCAACTGTCTCACAATGCAGTACCAATAAATGGGGGGGTCTCCGTGTGTCTGCATTTATGTGGCTTTTTTTGAAAGCTCGGCCTGTCATTCTTCGTCGTCAAAATCTGCGCAGTGTCAAATTGGCACAAAAAATCCAACAGAAAATATGCATCTTGACAAAGTGTACAAAATTTCTTGACAAACACAAGAGCAATATTGTACATTATATCTGTGAGGTAAAGCGGTTAACAAAGTGCGCAGAAAGTGTGAAATGATGGAAAAACGAGCAACACTCCGGGATATTGCAAAGGCTGCTGGCGTTTCCGTGGCTTCCGTTTCTAATGCGATCAACGGAGTAGACAAAATCTCTGAAGAAACCAGAGAAAGAATATATCAGGTCATGCAGGACATGGACTATCAGCAAAATCTGGTGGCTAGAACGCTCTCCAGAGGGGTTTCGGAAATGATTGGCTTACTGCTGCCTATTACAGAAGAAGATTCCAGTACAAGCCTGCTTCTTCGGGACAATCCCTTCTACGGCGAGATTGTCAGCGGCGCAGAATATGAAGCTTCCGCGCTTGGGTATGACATTCTTATCAAAGGCATCCGTCCTGGGGAGAGTTGCCGAGATTGGGTCTGCAAGCGCAATCTGGATGGAGCGATCTTCATTGGCAACTATACTGATCTGATCTCGGAAGAGATGCAGAGCCTCGGAAAGCAGCTTGTTTTGGTTGACTGCTATGACAAGGGGACGCAGGTTCATTCCAACATCGGGATCGATGATGAAAACGGCGGCTATTTGGCGACAAAATATCTGCTAGAAAACGAGCATAAGCGCATCGCGCTTGCTTCGTCAAGCATTATAGTAGACGGACCCATCCGCCGCCGGTATCTTGGCTACAAAAAGGCCATGAATGAAGCAGGTATCGCCGATGTGGAGGATTTGGTCTTCCATGACGCGCTTTCCTTTGACGGCGGCTATCGGATCGGCCGGCGTCTTCTCGGCAGGCCAGACATTACCGCCGTGTTTGCGGTTGGCGATATTATGGCTTTCGGCATAATGAAAGCAATGTATACGGCCGGAAAACAGATTCCTGACGATTTATCCATTGTGGGCTTTGATAACACGAAGGGGTGCGAATTCTCCATGCCCGCCTTGACTTCCGTCGACCAGCCCGTGTATGACCGGGGACGAATGGCAGTCCAAGCTCTGGTTTCGGCAATTCGTGACGAAAAGTGTTCACTGACCCGGCGAACACTTCCCGTTTCGCTTGAGATAAGAAGTTCTGTCGCACCGCTATTGGCAAAGGGAGGGATGTAGATGAACAGATCCGCTGTTTTCCACAGGACCTATTCGGAGTATAGCTTCGCCACGGCTCCTGACCGGGTGGTGATTCGCCTACGGGCGGCCAGAGGCGATTTGGATGCGTGCCATATCTGTTATGGCGATCGGATGGACCCCAACAGCCCAATCGCCGTCACGCGCGAGCAAATGGCCGTTCGGTTTACAGATTCCCTGTTTGACTACTATGAAGCGATCTTTGATCCGAAGGTAACCAGACTGTGCTACTACTTTGAATTGAAGAAGGGTGGGGAAACCACATTCTATTATAATGACGGGTTCTTTTCGGCGCCCGATGAAAACCGCCAGCTCTATTACAATTTCCATTACATTCGCATCGAGGACATGGCGCATGTGCCGGACTGGTTCAAAAGTGCGGTCGTGTATCAGATCTACCCGGATAGCTTCGCCTCATCCCAAGGCTATATTGCAGGACAGGAAAAGCATGTAGTGTACGATGGAAAGGTCTTTTCATCACGCCATGGGGGCACCCTTCGTGGGATATGCGATAATCTGCCATACCTGAATGAGCTTGGAATTGACTGTATTTATATGACGCCGATTTTTGCAGCGAACAGTTGGCATAAATATGATACGGTGGATTATTTTGAGATCGATCCCTGCTTCGGAACAAAGGAGGACTTCCGGATGCTGGTAGATGCCTGCCATAAAAAAGGGATCCGCGTCATATTGGACGGCGTTTTTAACCACTGCGGGCCAGATTTCTTTGCGTTTCAGGATCTGCGTGAAAACGGCGCGGCTTCGCCCTACAAGGATTGGTTCTATGTGCAAGAGTTTCCTCCGAAGGGCGGGCCAAGGCCAAACTACGAGTGCTTTGCTTATGTGGATTCCATGCCAAAGCTAAACACAGGAAACCCTGAGACAGCTCGGTATCTTCTGGAGGTTGGCACCTACTGGGTTCAGGAGTTTGATATTGACGGATGGCGGCTGGATGTTGCCAATGAGGTCGATCACGACTTTTGGAGGCAGTTCCGAAAAGCCATTCGGGCGATCAAGGCTGATGCAGTATTGATTGGGGAAATTTGGGACGATGCAAGATCGTTTCTGGAAGGAGATCAGTTCGATTCCGCGATGAACTACAATTTGATGTTCGCCATTGTTGATGCAATCGCCAACGGAAGATTGACAGCCTTGCAGTTTGCTCAGCGGATTTCTTACCTTCTCATGCGCTATCAGGAGCCTATTCAGGCGGCGCAGATGAATCTCATTGACAGCCACGATATTCCGCGTTTTCTTTCTCAGGCAGGCGGAAGCCGCGATAAACTGAAGCAGGCCGTGTTGTTTCTGCTGACCCATACTGGCGTCCCGATGGTTTTCTATGGCGACGAACAAGGTCTATCCGGATGGCATGAGAGCGAGTACCGCCGACCAATGGATTGGTCGGATCCGGCGTCTGATTTGTTTGCGTTCTATCAGAAAGCCATTCGGCTACGAAGGAATTACACGGCGGCGATCCGTTCGGGATATCGGATCCTGAGCGCGGATGAGGACGTGCTGACATATTGCTGTGTGCATCATTCTGAGGGCTTCTTGGTCGTCATGAACCTCTCCGATCGGCACCAGTACCGGAGCATCCTTGTCCCACAGGCTTTAAACAGGGTGCTGCAAAGTCCTGTAGATTATTTCACTTCCGAACGGTACAGCACAGAGGGCTCCATGCTCATGCTGGAACTAGCGCCCAACTCCGCCGTTCTGGTTCCCACTTTGTAAGCATATTTTTTTCTTTTGTTAATCGGTTAACTGTAATCTAAAGCGGAAACGCTTGAGATAAAAAACAAAAATGGAGGTATACCAATGAAAAAACCAAGAAGACTTCTTGCGTTCCTGTTTGCTGCTGCAATGCTGTTGTCCCTGCTGACCGCCTGCAGCAAAACGCCCCCCACTCCTGCCCTCGCAGAAAACAACAGTAAGCCATCCATGAGTGATTCAGAATCCATGGATTCTTCTACGCTCATGCCTGAGGACGGCGCTGCACTCAAACTTTGGTTTGACAATGACGCCTACAATGAGAAGATCGTTGAGCTGTGGAATGCCAAATATCCCGGTGTTGCCCTAACCGTTGAAAACGTTGGAACCACCGACGCTCGACAGAAAAATGAGCTGGACGGCCCGACAGGTTTGGGCGCAGATGTGTTTGTCATGGCACACGACGGTGTAGCCGTTTCCGCCCAAGCCGGCACCATTCTGGAGATCGACAAGCTGTCCGATGACATCCGAAGCGCCTTCGTTCAGAATGCAGTTGATGCGGTTTCCTATGAGGGAAAGACCTTTGCGTTCCCCTTGTCCATGAAGACGATCGTCATGTTCTACAACAAGGATCTGGTGGACATGCCTGTCGACACATGGGCGGAGATGAAGGCTTTTGCCAAGGAGTTCAACGATCCGGCCAAGAACAAGTTTGCCTGCTTGTGGCAGGCTGTGGAGCCTTATTACGCTCATGGTTTCTTGGGCGGCTACGGCTATGACCTCTTCGGGCCTGAGCATAATGACCCGAACCAGCTTGGATGGGACACCAAGGAGGCCGCGGAGGGCCTGGCCTTCTATAAGACGCTGCGTGACGATGTTTATCCTGTCGCCTCCGCAGACGCTACCTGGGATGCAATGAACACAATGTTCTCTTCGGGTGCAGCCCCCTATGTTATTACCGGTCCGTGGTCCATTGCGGACTTTACAAATGCCGGTGTCAACTTCGGCATTGCTCCCCTGCCGAAGATGGACAACGGGATCCGTCCCAAAACACTGTCCACTGTGGATACCGTCTGCGTCAGTGCCTTCACAAAGTATCCCGTTGCGTCCATGCTTCTCGCCCAGTTCATCGCAACGGACCCCGATTGCCTGAAGCTGCTGTATGAAACAAAGAACGAGCTCTCCGCCAGCATAGAAGGCCAGAAACTGGACTTCTATGTCAATGATCCTTTTATGAGCAGCATTGCCGTCGCCGTCAACGACGCGCTGCCGCAGCCCTACATCCCCGAGATGGCCAACGTTTGGTCTCCCTATCAGAAAGCGGTTATCGCCGTGTGGGACAATCTGCAAACCCCCGAGGATGCGCTGGCTTCCGCCAAGGATGAGTTTTACAGCTCGCTGGTGCAGTAAAACGGACGCCCTGTCATAGCGTTTCAGAAACTACAGCAGTATTCCGGGGCGGGGTTCGCCTGCCCCGGAAACGGAAAGGAGACCAAATGACGATGCGTCGAAGCAAAAAGTGGAGAGTCGGGCTCGCATCCGCTCTGATCTGGGGGTCCGGCCAACTATGGAACAAACAGTATGTGAAAGCCTTGTTCTTTTTCCTTTGTCAGGTGGGGTTGGTGCTCGCGCTCCCTTCTCTTCGGCACGGGCTTTGGGGCTTGTTCACACTGGGCGAGACGGAGATGATCATCAACGGCTCTAGTGTCACGCAAGGGGATAACTCCATTATCCTCTTGATCCTTGGCATTCTATGGGCCCTGGTCACAATCCTCTTCATTGGCGTCTATATTGGGAACATCCGCGACGCGATCAATGATCGGGGGATTTTGGAGAGGGGGGAGCCGTTGAAAAACGTCGGAGAATGGATACACGACTTTCGGGAGAAATCCTTCCCCTACGCGATGCTGACACCCGCCGTAATACTGATTGCCCTGTTCGTGGTGGTTCCCATCACGTTCGGGTTTCTGATTGCCTTTACAAACTACTCTGCTCCCAACTATCTGCCTCCAAGGAGCCTACTGGATTGGGTGGGCTTTCGGAACTTTACAGACATGTTCAAGCTCCCCCTATGGAACGATACGTTCTGGGGCGTCTTGCTCTGGACACTTATCTGGGCTCTTGGCTCCACTGCAACCTGTTATTTTGGCGGCTTGGGCATGGCCATTCTCGTGAATCACCGCCGGGTTCGCGGAAAGAAGTTCTGGCGTACGGTATTCATTCTGCCTTGGGCGATTCCCGGCATGATCTCGCTGCTGATCTTCCGCAATATGTTCAACGGGCAGTTCGGCCCAATCAATACCTTTCTAAGGAATGCCGGGATCATAGCGCAGAACATCCCGTGGCTTTCGGACGCAACGCTGGCAAAGATTGTCATCTTTGTTGTGAACTTCTGGCTTGGCTTCCCATATTTCATGACGATGATGTCCGGCGTTATGACCAGTATCTCTCCGGAGCTTCTCGAAGCCGCCAGAATTGACGGCGCGACTCCGCGGCAGGAATTCCGGCACATCACGCTTCCCATTGTGCTGTTTTCTACGGCGCCGCTGCTCATCATGTCTTTTGCGATGAATTTTAACAATTTTAATGTCATCTATTTCCTGACGAACGGCAATCCGATCAACCCGGAATACAAGTTCGCAGGCTCCACCGATATCCTGATCACCTGGATTTATAAGCTAACCAATGACAACCGACAATTCCAGATGGCAGCGGTTATGTCCATCCTCGTGTTCGTCGTGATCGCCACGATCTCTACATGGAACTTCCTGCGAACAAAATCTTTCAAAGAGGAGGATATGATGGGATGAAAAGCACTGTGTCGAGTTCCCATGCAGAAGCCTTCGTAAAAGCGGGGCGTGTTTTTACAAACGCAATGAGCACCGTCTTAATCTACGCTATGCTAATCGTTATGGCGCTTGTGGTGCTGGTTCCCATCGTCTGGATCGTAGGCGCTTCCTTCAATCCGCAGAGCAGCCTGCTTTCCGCCACAGCCTTCCCGGAGAACCCGACGATATCGCACTACATCAAGCTAATCAAGGAGACAAAGTTCCTTGCATGGTACGGCAACACCCTGAAGATTGCATCGATCAACATGGTGCTTTCCGTAATCCTTACATCCACGACCGCTTATGTTTTTTCACGGTTTAGATTTCCGGGAAAGAAGTTCGGCCTGCTGAGCATACTGATTTTGCAGATGTTTCCCAGCTTTATGGGAATGATGGCAATGTATAATATTCTCTGGCAGCTGAATCTGCTAAACACGCATTTCGGTTTGATTCTGACCTATGCTGCGGGACAAATTCCATACAACACATGGCTTGTAAAGGGGTATCTTTCCAATATCCCGCGAAGTCTGGACGAGGCGGCGCGGCTGGACGGTGCCTCAAACCTCCGCATCTTCTGGCAGATCATCCTGCCGCTGATTAAGCCGATTCTTATCTTCGTGGCACTGTCCCAGTTTATTGCCCCCTGGATGGACTTCATCTTCCCGAGAATGATCCTGTCCAGCCCGGAGAAGAAAACCCTTGCCATCGGCCTGTATGATATGATAAACGCCAACACCAACAACAACTTTACGACCTTTGCGGCAGGAGCTGTGCTGGTTGCTGTGCCGATTACGTTTTTGTATGTGTGCCTGCAAAGGTATTTGATCCACGGCGTTACGGCCGGAGCAAACAAAGCATAAAAGAGGAGGATCTATGGATCAAAACCCGCAGCCGCACGGGGCGCACATCTTTCACAGGCGCTTCTGGCGGGTCACAGTGTTGACCTCTATGCTCTTCCGGATTGAATTCGACCCGGCGGAGCTGTTTGAAGATCGGATGAGTCAGATTGTGACTGGCCGCAGTTTTGCCAAAACACCATACACTGTTTCCGCGCAGGATGGGCGCATTCAGATATCCACTGCGGACGCAGCAATCTGGCTGAATGAAACCCGTTTCCGGTTTTCTGCGAAATCACCCTGCACAGGGGCAATTTGGAATTATGGGGATCCTCTGCACAATCTGGGTGGTACGGCCCGCACGCTGGACATGGCAGATGGCGCTATCCAGCTGGAGGACGGTATTTTCTCAGAGGAGGGCATCGGCCTTCTGGAGGACAAGAGTTGTGTATTTACAGCATCCGGCGTTCTGTGCTCAAGGTGCTCCGATGCAGCGGACGTTTACCTTTTCCTCTATGGAAAGAATTACTCCAGAGGATTACAGGACTTCTATCGGCTTTGCGGTGCGACTCCGCTGCTGCCGCGATACGCATTGGGAAATTGGTGGAGTCGCTTCTGGCCCTATACACAGCAGGAATATCTGACGCTGATGGATCGCTTTGAGAGCGAACGCCTGCCATTTTCCGTTGCCGTGCTGGACATGGACTGGCATCTTACCAGTGTACCGGACGGATATAATTCATGGACCGGCTATACATGGAACCGAAAGCTGCTCCCGCGCCCAGCTGAATTACTGACACAGCTCCATGCCCGTGGCAAGCATGTAACGCTGAATCTACACCCGGCAGCCGGAGTCCAGCCGTTCGAGCAGCGCTATGCACAAATGGCGCAGGCCATGGGGCTGGCTCCTGATGCGCAAAGAACAATCCCTTTCGATTTTACGGACATTTGCTTTCGCAATGCATACTTTTCCGTCCTGCTTCACCCCATGGAGCAGGAGGGTGTCGATTTTTGGTGGATTGATTGGCAACAAGAAGCCGAATCCAGAATCCCCGGGTTGGATCCTCTGTGGCTTTTGAATCATTATCATTTTATAGAGGCCGCACGCCATGGAAAGCGGCCTCTGATTCTTTCCAGATACGCAGGACCAGGATCTCATCGCTATCCTGTTGGATTCTCAGGAGATACGGTAGTGTCCTGGGAAAGCCTGAGATTTCAGCCATACTTCACCTCAACTGCGTCTAATATCGGCTACGGCTGGTGGAGTCATGATATCGGTGGACACATGGATGGTATCCGAGATGATGAGCTAATATGCCGTTGGATGCAGTTCGGCGTTTTTTCCCCTATCAACAGACTACACAGCACCTGCAACCGCTTTGCCGGGAAGGAGCCATGGCGTTTTCGTCACGACATCCGGGAAATCATGGGAGGCTTTCTTCGGCTGCGGCACCAGATGATTCCTTATCTTTATACCATGAACCACCGTTGCCACACAGAGGGAATCCCTCTGATTCGACCGATGTACCACGGATTTCCGAAGGAAGAAGCCGCGTATTGCTGCCCAAACCAGTATGAATTTGGGTCCCAAATGATTGTTGCGCCAGCCGTTTCCCCCTGCTGCCCGAAGCTGGAAATGGCGGGGACGGACGTCTGGTTGCCGCCCGGAACGTACTATGATTTCTTTACCGGCGTACGCTATGTCGGCGGGCGACGGCTGCGGGCATTCCGTCCGCTTTCCTCTATTCCGGTGTTTGTAAGGGCCGGCGGAATCATTCCAACGGCCAAATTTCACTGTATTGATGAAAACCCCAAGCAGCTTTTCCTGCGGATTTATCCCGGTGCGGACGGATGCTTTACGATGTACGAAGACGACGGTATTTCAAGCGCCCCCGGTGCGAAAACACAGTTCCTTCTTTTCTGGAAACAGGGGCATTTCGTCATCAGAGCGCCCGGACGGCATCCTTTTTTACCCCGAAAACGGGCCTTTACTCTTTGCTTCTGCGGCATAGTCGTCAAGGAGGCGACGGTTCGCTGCGGTTTGTCTGAGTATAAAGTGCGCTGCATTTATGACAACACACTAAAAGGGAGCTTGGCAGAGATTGCAGAGTCAGAAACAGATCAGGATGTCCATGTATTTATTCAAGACTATTTATCAGTTCAAGCGGAGATTCGGAGGGAAAATCTATTTTGCCTGCTGCAACGGGCGCAGATAGAAACAAACCTGAAGGAGTCGGTTTTCAATGCCTTAGAAGCAATCGGCTATCGATTCTTTCCCCAAAAGCTGAATTCGCTCCCCACTTCGCTCCATGAAGCCATCGAGGAAGTGCTTGGTCTCTACTAATTCGTGTGTCAATCTTTTTTCCCGGCAAGCATTCCGCCTCGGGTCTTCAACTGTCCTAATACCCGCGAGCCGCTTAAGTGTTCTCGCACGGCTTTCTTTGGTATATGGGAGATCACATGTACACATTTCCACCGAAACACAGAAAGGAGCTCAGTATGAAAAAAGCAAAACGTATTCTCGCCGTTGTTATAGTTGTCGCAATACTCATCTCGGTAAAGGTGTCTTCTGCGAGCGCCTCGGTAGATGCCGCAGTGCATACGCCATATTCACAAAACACAAGCACGCTCAGCAACGATTATCTTGGTCCGGTAACATCTAAGGATGTAATTTATCAGATCATTACAGACAGGTTTTATGATGGAGATACATCCAACAACATCCCCAGCGGCTTTAATCCAAGTCTTTTTGACGGAACCGGCACCGATATCAGGCTATATCAGGGTGGAGACTGGAAGGGAATCATTGACAAGATCCCATATTTGAAGAGCATGGGCATTACGGCTGTATGGATTTCAGCTCCTTATGAAAACCGAGATACCGTTACCGACGACGGTTGGACCAGCTATCATGGATATCACGCCAGAAACTACTTTACAACCAATAAGCACTATGGTACAATGGCCGATTTCACGGACATGAAGAATGCGCTGACAGGCGCAGGAATTAAGTTGGTAATTGACTTTGTTTCCAACCATTCTAGTGACAGCCGATATGACGGACGCCTCTATGAGCCTGATAAGGACGCGAGTGGAATCTACACATTTGATAGTAACGGCGATCCAATCGACTACAACAACGATGGGCAAATTGAAAACCTAGTTGCAGATCCTAACAATGATACAAACGGCTGGTTCCACCATCTTGGTGACCGCGGAACCGACAACTCTACCTTTGGTTACCGCTTTAAAGAACTGGCAAATCTAGCAGACTACTCTCAGGAAAATGCACAGGTCGCAGCATATTTAGAGGAGGCAATGAAGTTTTGGGCCTCTAAAGGCATTAGTGGCATACGTCACGATGCGACACTGCACATGAATCCTGCATTTGTGAAAAATGCAAAAGACGCTGTCGATTCTGTAAGTGGTCCGCTATCCCACTTTGGTGAGTTCTTTATTGGTAAGCCAGATAGCAAATACTCAGAATATGCCAGTTTTCCAGACAGAACCGGTGTAAATGATCTTGATTTTGAGTTCTATAATACAGTAGATAGTACATTTGGAAACTTCTCGCAGAACATGACAGCTTTTGCTGAGATGCTTGTATACACTGCGAACGATTATACCTATGAAAACCAAGCAGTGACCTTTATTGACAATCACGATGTGACACGTTTCCGATTCATTCAGCAAGATGACAGGCCCTACCATGCTGCGATTGCCGCCTTGATGACATGTCGCGGCATTCCTAACATTTACTACGGTACAGAGCAATACCTCAGCGCAGCGGACAGCGGAGCCGGGCGCATCTACATGGGGGCTGTATCCAACTTCGGGCAAACAACAGCCACACAGTTGATCAAAGCGCTGTCTGATTTACGGCAAGAGAATGATGCATTGGCATATGGAACCACTCAGATACTCTATTCTTCTGCAGATGTGATTGTCTACTCCAGACAGTTTTTCAGCAAACAAGTCGTTGTTGCCATCAATCGGCATCCAACCCAAGCTTATGCGATCCCTTCTCTGGTTACTTCACTCCCCAATGGTACTTACAGCGATGTCTTAAGTGGGCTACTCTATGGTGAAGGCATAACTGTAAGCAATGGCACCATCCCAAGTTTTACTCTTACTGGCGGTGAAGTTTGCGTGTGGTCGCACAATCCCGTGATGGATCCTGATATTCCCTGTATCGGAGATGTAATCTCAACGATGGGCAGAGCCGGTAATACTGTCTATATTTACGGACGCGGCTTAGGTGGTACCCCTACGGTCAAGTTTGGTTCAGCAGTTGCCACGGTGGTGTCCTCATCTGACACATTGATTGAGGTGCTTGTTCCCGGCAGTGCCACAGTGGGCGAAAACACCATTACCGTAACAAAAGGTTCTAATGTCAGCAATGGATTCAAATATACTGTTCTATCCGGGGATCCCAATCAGGTGATCTTCCATGTTAACGCAAGCACAAATTACGGAGAAACGATTCACATTGTTGGCTCCATTCCAGAACTGGGCAGTTGGGACACGAACAAATGCACCGAGGCCATGATGTGTCCAAATTATCCAGAGTGGTTCCTTCATGTAAGCGTGCCTGCCGGAACGACGTTTTCTTTTAAGTTTATCAAGAAGGACGCCAATGGGAATGTCACCTGGGAGCACTCGCCAAACAGAGTCTTTACCTCTTCGAGCAGTCTAACGGGAACTGCAGATACTCCAGTATACACTTGGGGCAGCAACTAGTGTTTTATGCCGAAACAACAATTCCACGGCTTTTAGCAGTTCTGATGTTTGCAACTGCCAGCGCAACTGAACCCACCCGTGATTTCTGTGGATTATTCCCCTGCATATTGCCAAATATGCCGCAAGCAGGGGCAATTACAGCACAGAACCGGGACTTCCTCTCTGCGCCGTACCCCTTTGACCACATATTTGCCCACAGGCAGCGAAAAGCCGCCCCGCCTGGGATTTTAGCATGGAAATAATATCATCGATATCGATTGCGGCTGCGGGAATCGGCACTCGGAGCACCGCCGGCCGGCCTGTCTGAGACTGGATGACATGGAGGGGATCTATGTGGGGAATTCCGCTGAACAAACGACTGCCGGATCGCCAGAGTTCCTCCCGCACTATGAGAAGGATCTGCCGACGTCATTGCTGCACGCGCTGGAGGAATACAAGCGCAGCTGCGGGAAAATGTGTCCTGCCTCGATTGCCTGTGAGGAGAGCTCTACGGCAGCATCAACGCCTGCCAATGGGGCCGGTCGATCACCAAGCAGGAAGCAGAATACCTGAGGGAGAAATACCTGTAAGCGCGGATTCTTAGACTACACCGCTGCGCAGGGGATAGAGCGTCACTCTGATGCGACACAAGACGATGCTTCAAAAGCGGAAAGCGAGAAAAAGCTGCCGGGGAGTTGCGCTCCCCGGTAGCTTTTGTGTCTATGAAAGGGCGGCTTTCAAACGAGGTTCCCTTTAGCCGATCGCCGTGATGGTCGGCGCTGTCCAGGTCTTGAGCGCCTCCATATCCGGCGTATAGATACACATAAAGAGGTGGAAGCCGCCGTCCGAGACCGGGAGCCAGTTCGTCGTGTCCTCCGGCGCGTCCTTCGACAAGATCACATCCACAGAGCCGTCGTCATTCCGCTTCAGCCCCGAGCGGTCGTTGATGCAGTAGCGGTCGATGGGGTTGTCGATAAGGAAATCGTCATCGCCGTATGCGGTAACCGACCAGAAGCCGCCATCAAGAACCTGCGGATCGCTCTCAAAGTGGAGCAGATAGGACTTCTCGCCCGTCAGGGGATTCCCGTCAGCGTCCTTATCCGTCTTGTGATACAGGGCGATCTCCACGGTATTTGCCCCAAGCCCGGCGATCGCCACCAGCGCACGACAGGCATATTCCGTACCGAAATCCCCGATCGGCGCGCCGAAATAGCTCCACTGACCCAGCTTGTTGGAATACTTCATGCCCTCTGCCGCAAGCTTCGGCCGAAGACCCTGAAGCATCTCCTGCCAGCTTGTCTGCACATCCCCGGTCAGAACGGCTGCGTCAAATTTCATACCGGGGCCAACGCCGACTGCCGCGAGCTTTTCCAGCAGCTCTGCGTCGGCAGCGGACGGCGGGTTGCTCTCCATCAGCGCGTTTGCCTTGCTGAAGAATGTGACCGGGTCCAGCGAGAGGACCTTATTGACGGGAACATAGTTGTTTTCTTCCTGATAGCTTCCCTTCGGGGGCTGATACGCCTCTCCGCTCAGGTAGGCGGACAGCGGCAGGAGCTTCATGCCCGCCTGAATGGCATAGACATTCGGAAGATCCGCCTCGCCGGAGAGCACGGTTCTGGTGATGGACCACGCCATAGCGGTAGGAACATCGATGCGGGTCACGTCCTCCGGCAGGTCACCGCTCCAATTTGCGCGCGTGATCGCATAGGCTCCGGCACGGTCGAGGACAGCGGCGGTGAAACGCTGGAGATCATAGATCACAGCCCGGAGATCGACACGGATCTGAAGATCATCTGCTTCCCCACCTTCAAGGGACATTGCGGCTGCATCCTCTTCAAGCAGGCGGAAATTCAAACGATGCGCGTTGAAAAGCCGGGCGGCAAGAGCGAAATGAGATGCTGAACGGCGGGGGAGTGTATTGTCAGTACCCGATTTGAACGAGGCCTGCAACGCTCTGGCCGCCGCGTTTTATCTTTGATTGGTATGCAGCAATGTCTTATCCTCCTGTTTTTGCGCTGTGGGACTTATCCAATTTATGAAAAAGGCACTTCTTCCGCTCCTCGCGTCAGGCGGGACAACGCACAGACCGCGTACATATAGCCTGCAAGGAACAGCGGTGCCGGCAGTCCGTAAAGCAGCGGCGCCGGGATGATGCGCCAAAACAGCTTGAGCACGCCGATCTCCGCGCCGTAGGTGAAGAAGTAGTTTGCCTCCGGGCAGAGCGTGAGGCGTAACAGGAGATTGATAAGGTGCGCACCTACGGCAAGCAAACCAAAGGTCTTGAGGATCCGCGGGATATCCTTGGGGTCGGGGCGGTAAAAGCCCAGCGTCGCCAGACTCAGGCCGCAGACAACAAGGAGAGCGTGGGTCACATAGTAGCCGAAAATTCGCGGCATTAACAGCGAAAAGCCGGAGAACAGCGGCTCCGGGAAGAGCAGCGCCATCAGTGCGCCAAAGGGCGCTACAAAGAAGGAAAAGCCCATGATCGAGCGGTTTCTCTTCCACACGCCCAGCGGGATCAGGAACAGATTGATGTTGCACAGGTGCAGCGGCAGCTCATTGAAAATGTTGAAGCCGTTGGGATAGTACGCACGGATATACGCTGCGTCCATGGACAGTGAGAGCTTGTAGCCGGCAAACAGCGCGAGATTAAAAAAGCAAACGCCGATCAGATACCGGGAGCGCCGTGCTTCCGGTTTTCCGCGCAGCAGCAAGAATATGAGCAGCACCGCCGTTGCCGTAAGCAAAAGCAGAAGCAAATGCGGCCCGCGAAAGGGCGTAATAGAAAATTCGTTCATTTCACACGCCGGAACGTCTTTCCGGTCTTCTCCTCAAGGAATCGCTTGAATTCCTCCACCGTCCCGCCGGTAAGAGTACGCTTGTCCAGAGGCTGCGCATAGCGTTTTTTCATCAGAAAGATGATGTAGTCCTGCGACTCAGCCAGTGCGTCGATCAGCTCATAGCGGAACGTGGAGGTGGTGGCCGCCGTAACGACGGTATAGGAATCCTCGCCGAATGCGACATGATATTCCTTTGTGCCCGCCAGCGCGTTTTTGCGGGCGATCATGCCATTGAATCGGTCCTGAAACAGCAGAACGGACAGCAGCATCACCTCTGCCAGCAGGGAAGTCACCGTTCTGACATCAAGCGCAAAAGGCTCTCCATCGAATGGAATCAGCAGCAATGCGTTGAATAAAAAGACGCTCCAGCCGAAGATGGCCCAAAGAATGTTTCTCTTTCGCCGCAGCACCCTGCGCATCGCGCGGGCGGCTACGGTCATAGATCGATTTGTGATATTGCTGTGAATTTCAAATGTCATGCATTTTCTCCGTTGTAAGTAATTCTGCAACCGCAGGGCGTTGGGGGCCTTGCAGCTGCTGCCGGGCAGCGCGGCGGGCGCTCGTTCATCGCGTCAGCCGCATCTCATTCTCAAACTGCTCCATGGCCTCCTGCCGGCTGGGGACTTGTGCAAGCGTACAGGAAAACGGCTGGCCGAACAGGGGTTGGGACAGTGTCTCCGCCCAATGCGTCAGCACCTCCGGAGTGAGGGGGCGCTCCTCCCGGAGAAAGATCACCCCATAATAGGGCGGTACAGACGGGGAAAGCAGCTGTGTCAGCGGGACGCCGCTCCGGACGGAGGCGTTGCAGAAATGCATCTCCGGTGAAAAAAGCGGATAGTACAGCGCCCCGACGAACCAGTCCTGTTCACCGCTTCTGAGCCGCCTTGCCTGCTCCAGAAAGTGCGGAAGATCCGGGTTATCCGGCTCCACAAACTCACCGTCCAGAATGGTCTGGTGAAGGGCAGGGAGGTTATGGAAATCAAAGTGGAAAAAGGGCGCCTTTCCTGCCTCGTCCTCGGAAAGAGAAAACTCCGCCACATGGAAAGGTTCCCAGTCCTTACAGCAGCGGTAATAGCCCCACCAGTAGTTCCAGTCATAAATATGCAGATATTTTTTTGCTTTGCAGTCCATAGATGTACTCCATTCTGACAATGTGGGCACAAGAGGAAATCACGGGAAACTCTCCGCCCGGCACCAGCAAAGATTCTTTCCAGGCCCGTCCTTTTTGCAAGAGGGACGCTCAAAGGCGGCGCGGTGATCTTCTTATTTGCTCACCGGAATGGAGATCTCGAAAACAGCGCCGGTGTCCCCGTTGCGGGCGCGGATGGTTCCCTTGTGCAGGTGGATGATCTCCCGGGTCAGCGCAAGGCCGATGCCGGATTTTCCGCTTTTGCCCATGTAAAAGCGGTCGAAGATGCGGGGAAGATCTTCCTCGGCGATGCCGTCCCCGTCGTCCTGTATGCGTATCGTCACCTGCCGCCTGTCTGCGCGGCAGGTCAGGCGCAGCTCGCTGCGGGCATAGCGCAATCCGTTGGTCAGGATATTCGTGACCGCCCTGCGCATCTGCGTGTCATCGCATTTGACCATGATGGGTTCTTCAGGGAATTCCGGCACGATGGCGATACCGCCGCTGACGACTGTCGGCTCCACGGCGCGTATGCTGTCGTATAGCAGCTCCCGAATATCCATCTCGGAAAAGGCAAGCAGCTGCCGCCCCATATCGATTTTCGAGATGTCCAGGAGCTCTTCCACCAGCTCCGTCATGCGGTCGCTTTCCTCCAGGATCACCTCCGCAGCGCCGCCCGCATCCATGACGCCCGCCTGTATTCCCTCCGCATAGCCCTGTATCGCCATAAGCGGCGTTTTCAGCTCGTGGGAGGCATTCTGGAAGAAGGTCTGCTGCCGCTCCGCTTCCTTTTCAATATCCCGACCGAAGCGGAACCCCAGCAGGCACATGACGGAGGAGATCGCCAGCAGCACCGCAAAGAACGCCCAATTCAGCGTCACGATATAGCGGGTGATGGGCCCGATGTCTATGTACATGATATAGGCGTATGGCTTTTCCCAATCGTCCTGCTCCTCCTGCACGGACATGAAGATCAGGTGATGCCTGTCCGTTTTGAAGGTATAGCATTGGTTGAGCGATAGATCCCGCCCCTTGCAGTATTCCAGCAGTTTTTTCTCCAGGCGATATGCGTCCCTGTTCCAACCGCTTGATTGATTGACATGATCCAACTCTAAAAATACGATGCTTGGCGTAAGGAAGTGCTCCTCCGTGTCATTCCATTCATCGTCAAAAAAGGATTCATCGTCGGTATAGGGGATGGTGCGGTTCTGGTACTGTGCCTCGCTGATGAGCGCCTTTTTTGCCTCACGTACAAAGTGTGCGGGTATGATGAGGTTCACCGCCAGCATGAACAGTGCAAAGAGCAGCAGAGCCGAGCAAAGGATCAGATACACGATCCGCAGCTTGATGTTTTTCACGTGCGCTCTGCCCCCTTCAGCTTATAACCAAAGCCCCAGATGGTGCTTACGCTGACGTTGCTGCCCGCTTGCAGCAGCTTTTTTCGGATGCGGCGCAGCGTTTCATCGGTCACGCGGGTCTCCACCTCCGAGTCGAAGCCCCACACCGCGCTGAGCAGCTCCTCGCGGGAATAGGCCTTTTCCGGCTGCTTCATCATATAGCTGAGCAGCCGCAGCTCGGTCTGGGTCAGCGCCACGATCGTGCTTCCGCAAAAGACGGCGTTTTCCGTAGCGGAATAGCGGATATCCCCGTAGCGCAGCTCATCCTCTGCCGCCGCTGTTTTTCCTCGATCCATCTCCACGCGGCGCAGCAGCGCCTTCACCTTCATCAGCAATATCGTCGGACGGAAGGGCTTGGTGAGATAATCGTCGCTGCCCTGACTGATGCCCATGACGTAGTCCAGCTCGCTGTCCTTGGCCGTAAGAAGGATGATGGGAATATCGGAAACAGAGCGAAGCTCCCGGCACACGGCAAGTCCGTCCGTGCCGGGCATCATGATATCCAGGATCACCAACTCCGCGGGCTCCTGACGAAACGCCTCCAGCAGCGCGTCACCGCTTTCAAAGGAGCGCACGGTATAGCCGTCGCTTGTAAGGAAGCTGTGCAGCAACTCCCGTATGCTCTTTTCATCGTCCGCCAGATAAATGGTATGTCCCATGCGTCCTCCTTGCAAGCAGCGCCAAATGCTGCGCGTGGGCGCAGCATCGGCAGGATGTTGATTTTATACTATCAGAAAACCGCCTTTCCGTCAAAGGGGGCAGATGCCGCTTTCGCAGCCGGTGTTGCCCCAGATGGAATTGTACAGCTCGCACAGTCGGCTGTCGATCTCCGTAAGACGGTTGTAGTCGGCGATCAGCGCGTCCTTTTCCGCGTCGGTCAGGAAGCTCAGGCTGCGGATGAAGGCTGCCTCATCGTAGTTGTCGAAGTCGTAGTCGTCCGGAAGATTGAAGTACGCTTCATCTACCTTGTCCCACAGGTCGGCGTGCTTTTCGCAGACGCGGTCATACTCCTGCTCCAGAGTGTCGATCTCATCCAGCACCTTGGGGTCGGCCTTTTCCAGCGCCTTTTCATAGAGCGGCATATTGTCGCAGGCGGGCAGCTGAGCGTACAGTGCCTCCATCTGGGCATCCAGTTCGTTCAGCTCCTTGATGTCTGCCAGAAGCGTTTCCTTCTCCGCTTCGGTCAGGGCATTGGTGCTGCGGATAAACGCCGCCTCGTCAAAGTCTGTGAAGTCATAGTCGTCAGGCAGGGCGTTGCAGATTTCGTCCAGCTTTTCCCACAGCGCTGCGTTTCTCTGGAAGATGGCGTCGCTCTTCTCTTCCACCGCCTCGATCTGCTCCCAGATGGCATCCTCGTTCTCGGTTGCAATTTTAGTAACAGGCTCCATTGGTGCGGATGTGGCGGCAAAGGCGGAGGTCGCTGTGCCGATGACCGTTACCATCAATGCCAATGCCAGTGCAAAGCTCAAAACCGTTTTCTTTTTCATGGTATGTTACGCTCCTTTTTTAATCGTTTTGGTTGGGTGTCAACCTTGATTGTAGTATACAGGAGAGCGCCAAATACTTCCCCCGCAAAAGTGCATGGAAAGTGTCACAAAAGTGCAACGAGACCAGCCCGGAAAATGAACGAAAGCCCGCTCCACGCCTCAAGGGCAGAAACGGGCGGACGTTCTTATTCTGATTTCACTTCGCGCATCAAGATGGACCTCATTCATATATTTCCCGGTCCGTTTGGAAAGGCAAGCCATTTTGCACCGTAAAAATCAAAGTAGAAGCGCTGCCCCACCTCGTTTTCCACAAAGCGTCTTTTAATATGATACCAACCGCGAAGCTCATCTCGCAGGGCGGCGTCCATGGAGATTGGCTCCACCCATACGCAGTCGTACCCGGTAAGCTCGTCCCTTCTCAACGGCATGGTTACTGCCGCGCCGGGTGTTGCAAAGGCCGGAGGCAGAACATACACTTCGGCTGCATCTGCCAGCGACAGACGCATCCCGCTTGCAAAGAGAAGCTCTCCTTCTATCGCATTCACCATTGCCCAGCCATATCGGCTTGAGAAGACGGGTGTATCATGAAAAGCCGGCAGAGCTTCCGGCGGAATCGGCTGAAGCATATCTGCCCGATGATATCGAGCTTCCGGAAGGCCCAGAAGAAAGTCCACGCTCACGCCGTAAAGCTCGGACATCTGAATCAGGGATTCCACAGAAGGGTTCTTCCTTTCGCCCTCCCACGCGCTCAATGTCGGCTGCGAAACGCCAAGCATTTTGGCTGCCGCCGTTAGCGTAATCCTTTTCTGTTTTCTTGCCAATCTATATCGCCGAGCCGTAAAAATACCCCCTTCGGCATACCGTAAAGCTTCGCTGCGCGCATTGTCGGTTATTCTTTGTCCCTATTGACATTGACGGCAACTCCGTTGAATTCCAAATGATCTTCTACCGGAACGATTAACACCTTTTGACCGTCGATGACCTTCGCTTCCACAAGATGGCTGTATTCAGGATCAATAGAGAGTGATACCTTCTCCGTTTTCAGCTCCACTTTCTTTGCATCAATCAGGTTGGCCGGATTGAGAACGGCGCCTGCGCCGAACCGTTCCCCACAGGCAGCTTGAAAAGCTTCCGACTGTTCCTCCGAAGCACCGCAATCCAAAATAATCTTGCTCACTTCACAGGGGCTGACAGTCAGCGGCTCCGGATCCTTCGTCTCCCGATGCTTTTCAATCATTGCGGCAAGCTGACCGTGGATTGCCTGCATAATCTCAAGACTGCAGGCGCTGCCCAACGACTCGGAAAGAGCGGCCTCAAAGGCCTCCCGCTGTTCTGCGGCCGACATGGGCAAATCGGTATGGAATACTGCGTCGATAAACTCCTGATGCAGTTCTCCCTCTTTGCGGGAATAAAACAGTGCATTGTAGATGTTGGCACTGCGGTTATCAAAGGCCGGGAACAGGAAGCCTATCTCCGGTGCAGCAACAGTTTGACTGGCGGCACAATGAAACTCATTGTCTCCGGAGAAATAGCCCAATTCCGTTTTTCCCGTTTTAACCGGGCAGACCGCACACAGAATATAGGAAAAGACCTCCTCCGATTCCTCGACTCGCATGGCGTCGCGATTTCGACGGGGTACATCATAGCTGTCGCTTGCCAGCAGCAACAGATAATTGTTCTCGCCCATGTCCAACGATTGAATGACTTTCTGATAAAATGCCTGCCGCACCCGAGCATCCTGCGCACCGGATGTGCGCAGGTCCATCAACATTCTGTGTTCTTCCCCCGTCATGACCTGCTGGGTGGAAAACACAATATCGATCAAGTTTTTTCCGAGTGCTCCTGACAGTGCCTTTTTCAGCAGGCTGAGGTATTTCTCGGCTTCCTCCTGTGTCATCATGCCAAGCGACTCGTCCAAATCGGTTATAATCTCCTTATTGCTATTGACAAAACAGCCGTAAATACGACTGATGGCATTTTTATCCGGCTTCCAGCGGCGTCGCAGCTCGTTGAGTTCTTTTTGGTTCATTGGTTTTAACAGACCTTTCATTATGATATTTGGTTGGTAGCATTGTGGCAGTTCAGATACATGTTCGGCTTTTCACCGTACTTGACATTCCGCACCAGCGCAATGTCTGTATCTGAGGGTCATTTCTTTTACGACAGGCGGCCAACCTCTTCACAAGAGAATTCCAAATGATGCTCTTCACAGTATCTGCAGATCACGAGAAGCATCATTTTTGTCGGAAGTGACCTCCCGTTTTCCCATCGGTTTACGGAGGTATAGCTGACACCCAATTCTTTGGCAAGCTGAGTCTGGGACAGCCTCCGTTCACTGCGCAGTTTCAGAATCGCATCTGCAAAGGTCATTTGCTTCACCTCTCTTATGTAGCACAGTATAGCATATTATGCCTTCACTAAGCAAGCCCGGAATTGTACATCCCATTCAACAAACAACGGGAGTGTTAGTTCAAAAAATTAGAGTTGACTACGTATCCTTCCATACCAAAGTTTTCGTTATAGCCACACAGAGCATAGTCTTCGAAGGTCATCTCGGAAATCTCCGGCGACAAGGAGCTGAACAAGCCCGCACGCATAGCCGCAGGGAATCTGCGGCGGTTTCTTCGCGATCATTATCAAAAGGTATCTGCGGCGAAATCGCCAATATTGGGTGGTTTCAAGAAAAATAACGAACAAGTGAGACATTGCTCCACGCTTGTTCTTTTAGTTTGGCAATGAGTGATTTCTTTACACTTGACAGATATGGAAAACCGAAAGAGCTCTTTCGAGTATCCCGTGCATCTTCGCTATGGCAATACCATAGTTCGTAACACTGACTCCCTCTATTTCACAGTTGTCAAGCCTGCCCGAAAGTTCCCGGGCGTTAAGCATACATCCGCCACAATGAACAACCAGAGCAATCCCCGAAATATCCTTTGGGAATTCACCGCCGGAGGTGAAGCGGAAGTTCAACTCCTTGCCCGTGTATTTTTTCAGCCAGGCGGGCAGCTTGACGGTGCCGATATCCCCGCACTGGCGATGGTGGGTGCAGCCCTCGCTGATAAGTACGGTGTCGCCGTCTTTAAGACGATCGATCGCATCGCTCCCTCGAATGAGTTGTTCGAAATCCCCCCTGTACCTTGCGAAAAGAATTGAAAATGAAGTCAAAGCGATGCCTTTCGGCACAACAGAATCGACGTAGCCAAACACCTGCGAGTCGCAAACGATCATCCTCGGCGGCTCCTTTAACAGGTCAAGTGAAGAAGCGAGCTTGTCCGGCTGAGCGACCATGCAGATACCCCCGATATCCAGAATGTCGCGTATCGTCTGCTGCTGGGGAAGTATCAGCCTTCCCTTCGGGGCGGACTCGTCTATCGGAGTGACGAGAATGACGGTATCGCCCTTTTTCAGAAGATCCGAAACGATCCTTTTCTCCGCCCTTACCGCCGGTATGCTCGCGGCGATACGCCTTTTTAGCTCATTAATGTTTTTCCCCGTTTTTGCGCTGACAAAAAGCACATCGCTGCCATCGGCATCTGTGTCGTCAAGGTCACATTTGTTTCTGACAAGAATATACGGTATGCCCTCTTCCCTGACCTTTTTAATGAAGCCCTCGGTCTCTGCATTTTTTTCGGAAGCATCCGTAACAATAACCGCAATATCGGTTTTTCTCAGCATCTGCATCGTTCGCTCGATGCGGAGCCTGCCGAGCTCCGTCCCGTCGTCGAGGCCGGGGGTGTCTATGATGACGACAGGGCCTAAGGGCAGCAGCTCCATGGCCTTCTGTACGGGGTCGGTCGTTGTTCCCCTCGTATCGGAAACGATGGAGAGCTTCTGACCGGTCAAAGCGTTTACAAGGCTCGATTTTCCGCTGTTGACGGTTCCGAAAAAGCCTATATGGAGCCTTTGAGCGCTTACAGTAGAGTTAAGATCCATGACGCGCCTCCATTAAAATCTGAAATCTCTCTTGTCCGAGGATTTGATTCTCTCGATATTTTCCGCTGCGATGCGTCTGATCTTTTCCTTAGGTATCTTTTCGAGCTCCCTTTCTATAAGGTCGAAGCCGAGCCTTTTTGTCTCGGGGGTTGCGTAATCGACAAGGTATTCAGCAAGCGTCATCAGCGCGTTGGGGTGGCAGCAGTTGAGTATCTGCCCTGATTTGCACAGGCTCATGAAGCGGTCGCCCGTTCTGCCCTCGCGGTAGCAGGCAGTGCAGAACGACGGGATGTGTTCAAGCTCCATCAGCCATCTGACGACCTCGTCGAGTGTGCGCTGGTCTGACACATCAAACTGTTCGCTGTCGTGCGGGCGTTCGTCCTCGGTATAGCCGCCGACGGAGGTGCGAGAAGCGCCGCTTATCTGTGAGATACCCAGCGTGAGCAATTTTTCTCTCACGGCCTCGCTCTCACGGGTGGATATTATCATGCCGGTGTACGGCACGGCGATGCGTATGCAGGCGGTTATTTTTGCAAAAAGCTCGTCCGACAGGCTGTTTTCAAACGAGTCGGGGTCGATGTCGTCGGCGCGCTTTATCCTCGGCACGCTTATCGTGTGCGGTCCGACGCCGTGAACGGCCTCAAGGTGCTCGGCGTGCATCAGCAGGCCTGCAAACTCGTACTGATAGCCCTCCAGCCCGAAAAGTACGCCCAGCCCCACATCATCTATGCCGCCCTCCATGGCGCGGTCCATAGCCTCGGTGTGGTAGTCGTAATCATGCTTAGGCCCCGTTGGGTGAAGCTCAAGATAACTTGCTTTGTTGTATGTCTCCTGGAAGAGAATGTAGGTGCCGATCCCAGCCTCCTTCAGCTTTCGGTAATTTTCAACTGTCGTCGCCGCGATATTCACATTCACTCTGCGAATATCGCCATTCTTATGGTGAACGGAATAGATCGTCTTAATGCTTTCGAGGATGTATTCTATCGGATTATGCACGGGATCTTCTCCCGCTTCTATTGCAAGGCGTTTATGTCCCATGTCCTGAAGAGCAATGACCTCATCCCGAATTTCCCGTTGAGTAAGCTTCTTCCTCGCAATGCTCTTGTTCTTGAGGTGGTACGGACAGTAGACACAACCGTTAACGCAGTAGTTGGAAAGATAAAGCGGAGCAAACATAACTATGCGGTTGCCGTAAAAAGAAAGCTTGATTTCGTTTGCAAGCTTGTATATCTCCTCGATCTTTTCGGGGATATCGCAAGCGAGAAGCACCGATGCCTCCCTGTGCGTCAAGCCCGGGCAATGCATGATTCTACCATCGGCGTAATGTTTAGGCCTTGCTTTTTCAAGTATGCTGTCAATCAGCTCAATGTTGTTTTTGTTGGCTTTCGCATACTGGAGAGTTTCGAGGATCTCGTCATGATTGATGAATTCCTCCGCTGATAATGATTCGGGATTGTAAATAGCCATATTGTTTCCTTTCTTTTCGGTCAGACTCAGTTCTTTCCGTCAGATGTTTTTATGTCGCCTCTCGATTCGGCGACGGAAAAGCCTATTGAGGCGAGGCTTCTTTTCAACGCTTCAAGGTTCTGTGCAGATTCTGAACCCGTTGAGAGCTTATTGTCGTACAAAATGTACTTGCTCCTAACTTCGACCGGTGACAGGTTCGGCATGACGACATTTGCGCCTGCAAGGATTCCTTTCAGCCTTCCGTCCGGTTCGATTGAGCCAAGAGCCGTTGTTGCCGGAAGCAGAATGTTCGGCTTTATCAGCCTGATCAACGACAGCAGGAAGCATGTCAAATCTGCCGAGCCTGCACGAAAGCCTCCGAACGGCGTATCTTTTTGTGGAATGAATGGTCCAATTCCGCACATTTCCGGCGAAAACTCCTCAATGAATTTTAGGTCGGAAGAAATGTTTTCAAGAGTCTGGAATGGTGAACCCACCATGAAACCACAGCCGACGGTAAAGCCGACCTCTCGAAGCGATTCAAGGCACTGCACACGGTGTTTATAGGACATCTCGCCCGGATGGAGTAAACCATAGTGCTTTTCATCCGCCGTCTCGTGCCTCAGAAGGTAACGATTTGCGCCCGCATTGAACATTTTTTCATATTCGTCCCGTTCGTACTCTCCAAGGGAAAGGGTTATTGCACAATCGGGAAATTCACCGCGTATTTCAGATACGATGCGGATTACCCGTTCAACAGGAAAAGCTCCCTCTCCGCCTTGTAAAACAAAGCTTCTGAAGCCTATTTCATGTCCTTCCCTGCAGCAAGCAAGGATCTGTTTATCGGTGAGCGTATACCGTACACATTTGCCGTTTGATGCTCTGATCCCGCAATAATAGCAATTGTTTCTGCAAATGTTTCCTACCTCTATCAGCCCTCTTATGAAAACCTCCGTACCGTAAAGCCTTCTGCGTTCCTTATCAGCAAGCGTTGCTGCGTGAACGTGTTCCTCAACGCTTGCATTTTCAAGCAGCGCAAGGTACTCCTTTTTTTTAAGGCGGTGCTCTCGTGCGAGTTTGTCGATCAAAGAAACAGTATCAGCCCTCATCTGTGACTTTAGAGTATGCAGTTTTAACGCTGATGCCGTGAATATTTCCAAGTTTTCCTGCAAGTGAGGAGATTTCATCCTGTGGCGCGTCTATTGCAATGGAGATGATATTGATTCCCCTCGCACGATAGGGAATACCCATCCTCCCGATAATATGCTCTCCATAATGGTGGAGAACCGCATTCAACTTCTCGGCGGCGTCGTCGTCTTCAACTATGACAGCCATTACGGCAACTCTTGTCTGCATTTTCAACATCCTTTCACAAAAATAGCTGCACCTAACTAAAAGGTGCAGCTAAACACATTACAAGCGAAGCTCCTTTCAGTCAGGATAAAAAACCTTTTTGTCAGGTGCACTTTTATCTTAACAAAAAGGGTTTCGACTGTCAATGCTCTAAGTATCAAGCCTACATCTATTAAATCTGCGCCAAGAATCTCGGTATTGATTGTTCGTAGAAAACCATCAAACGCTTTTTCTTCATCGGCGATAATATCATCTTCACGCTCGACGATTTTGAACATCTCATTCAGCCCAATCACCCAGCCCCAAATGGGATCATGCTCCGAAATGAAGTAGGCCAGCAGTCCGAATACCGCTGCATAGATCAGCGTGAGCAGCCCGCCGACGAGCCAGAAGCCGATGCTGGTATTTTGCAGCCACAACAGCAGCAGAAATGTTGCAATGCCGATCACAATGCACAGCACCGGATGAATTGCGGTAAACTGATTGCAGCACACTCCGGCGGCGATGCCGAGAGCGATGCTGTCAAAGAGAATGATATGCCCGAAGAATAGTCCGATCACCGAGCAGACAAGCCCGATGAAAAGCCCAATCGCCATAATCGCGCCCTGCGCTGCCAGCCAGCCCATAAGGAAGCCTTTCGTTTACGCCATGATTGCGTCCATAATCGTTTGAATGGTATTACAGGTATCATCAAAGGAAATATCCTTTGCGTACTCATACTCGCGGCTGTATTTCTCCCACAGCCTACGGAGTGTATCACTTTCGCGGATCTCTTTCATAATCTCCGGGTAGTCTGTCAGCATTACGCCGCTGCCGCGTTTCTGCGTTGTCCGTTCCAGCGCCCGGCGCAGCGTCGCTTTGTCACATTCCGCGCCGCGCAGCGCGTACAGGATATGTACGTCGTAATAATCTCTCGGACGGGTATTTGCAATATTGCGGGACAGCACCGTTTCCAGCTTTTCCGCCAGCACCGTTTCAAGGTTGTAGGCAAGAATACTGATTGTGCGGTCATCGAACAGCAGCGAGAATGAGTATTCCACCTCACGGGGCGTTATCATGTCGCCCGTGGTGACATCCACCGTCAGCGGTACGCTGATCGGCGGATAGTTCGCTTTCAGCGCGACCCGGATGCCGGGGTAATCGTCGGTTTCCCGAATGTCAGAGATACCGACGACCTCAAACTGCACGTCGTCGGCAATCTGGACAGCGCAAATCTCTGTAAAGATTTTGCGGATTGCTTCATGCGTCAGGGTGAAGCCCTTGATCGTTGTGTCCAGATCCATTGTTGCCCGTGTGTCCAGCCCCACAATGGCGGAAATCAGGAATCCGCCTTTGAGAATGAAATTGTGTTGATAGGGCGAGAGCGAAATCCGTTCCAACAGCCGTTCAAGCATATAGTTCTGCATGACGAGCTGCGCCGAGATATGCTTCTCCGCCGCTTTGTTCTTGATAAAGGCTTTCAGCTGCATCGGATTTTTTGTAATCATAACAAAACCTCCATGTATCGCAGCACCTTGGGCTTCACACGAAGCTGGTCTGCGTACTGCATCAGTTTGTGAATGTTCTTATCTTTGGATGCCGCATAGCGTTTCATGGCTTCACCGACGATTTGAATATCGCTGCCGCTGCCGCGCAGAATGTCACACAGCGTCCGTTCCAAATCGTAAACACGAATCGGATTGCCGGAGGGGGATTCAATTTGAGTTTGTCCGAACTCATAGTTCTCCGGCACAACGCGCTTGATGATTAAGTTCTCCTGCTTTAAGGACGGGGCATTGTAGCCCTTGGGAAAGGTCATCGTATATTTCGCCGGGGTACGGTCTGAATAGCCCAGCAGATACAGAGCGGTATCGTGCGAGTAAATCCCGCGCCCATACTTGCGCTGCAAGAGGTAGAAATCGTCCTCCCATGCGCTGCTCCGCACATACAGGCCGCGCCCAAAGCGGTACATCTCGCCGCTCTTGACAAATTCCTGTAAAACGCTGCGGTGCAGTCCGGCTTCCGTTACCTGCGCTGCGGTGATCGTGCCGTCCTCCGATGCTTCCAGTAGCTCTTCGATTTTTTCCTTGGCGTTCATGCTTCTCACCTCGCTTTGACAATCACACATTATATTATAAATAAATAATGTGCGGTTGTCAACCACGAAACGACGAACACACATTAAATTGTTTGAAAATAATGTGTGAATGCCAGAGAAGCTACAAGGCTTTGTCCTGTTCCTGCCCACGATTGGGGGACAGGATGCTGTCAATATTCTGCTTGACGGCATCGTATTCCCGCATACGTTTTTTCAGGCTTCCGTACTCAGCGTACAGCCGATCCTTTTCTTCGGACAGTCTGGAATATTCCTCGCGCAGCTTGGCAAGGTCGGGGAGCTTGTCACCGACACCCGCTGCTTTCAGCGCCCGCGCCGATGCTTCAAAGAGAATGATTTCGCGCTCACGTCCGCGCAGATACTTTTCCTTGTCGCGGGATTTTTTGTATTCGCTATACAGCGGCTTTAGCCCCTTGTAGGTGGTGGTATGCTTTATCAGCAGCGCCAGATCCTGATACGATTTGTTGAGAACAACCTCGTCTTTTCCGTGTTTCTGCACATCGGTTTTCAGGTTGTCGCACTGGATGATCCGGGTGACGCCGCCGAAGTATTTGTAAGCATTCACATGGGCAGTGGTCCATGACTCCTGGTTCATGGAGAAAAAGGCTTCTACATAGCTGTAGCCGCTGTATGGCAGGGTTGCCACGAACACATAGGCCGGGATAATTTCACCGGTGTCTGTGTCAATAACAGCGGCAGTGTCGTCGGCCCAGTCCACCTGCATAACCTCACCGGGCTTGTGGCTCAGGTGCATGGTAGCGTTGACCTTTACCAGATAGTTGGCATAGTACTTGCTGAACTGGGTGGACTGGTATGGAATCTCGCCCGCCGCCTAGCACCGGTCGCAGTATTCCAGCCACAGCAGGTTCAGCGTAACACCGCTGCGCTAGAGTTCCTTGTGGACATATTCTTTCGTCGGCGAGGTGGACTTGCCCGAATAATGCCCGACATGTCCGGCACAGCTTATGGGTTCCGGATGTGAATGGAAAATTTTATCACTTCTATTGCTTTTTTATCTAACACAAGTTAATGGTTTTTCATCGAAGCACCCCTGCCAGCACAAAACGGGCATCATCAAACTCATAGCTACAGGTAGAGAGCGTTAGAATGTGATCAGAGATATTCGGTGCAATCTCGCTGGTGAAGCAGGAACGGTCAGCCGCATTCTGAAGCCAGACTTCAAATTCCGCTTCCGTAAAACCAATTTCCCACGCATCGTCCTGTGGTGCGGCAACATACCCCGCGAAGAACACTACTTTATAGTTTTTGTCCGGTGTTATCAGCAGCGCGACCGGATGCTCATCAAAGAACTCCTGCTTTTTATATTTATCAAGGTCTGTAAACATTGTGCCGTTCTTCATATGATGTCCATAAATTATGGAGTGCCGGTCGGCAAAACTTGCGTCGTTTCGGAAATCCAGGAATATACAGCCGGATCCATTCCACTCGCCGCTGAACAGGTGCTTCAAATAATAGCTGTTTTCCTCTCCCTGTACAATCGGATAGTTGATCTTCGTTCCTTCAATGTAGATCCATGCAACGATATCAGGGTTGATCTCACGCAGTGCAGCAAAATCCACCTCAGGCCAAACCGTGTCGTCCTCATCAGGAAGTGTTTCTGCCCCGGCTGGTTTGTTGATAACAGGTGGCTGTGGTTCAGCAGCTTTCTGTGGAAGCAAAATCATGTGACTGATATCCTCGTAAGCAGCTTCACCGGTGTGATACTCGGATCTAATCACCCATATCTTCCATGCAGAAAACGACATAACTGCGAGAAGAACGGCTGTGAGGCCGCCTAATAACAATTTATTTTTCAGTTTCATGTTTTTCCTCCTGCTGCTTCACTAATCGGTAAAATGTGCTCCTCTTTAGGCCTAGCTGGCGCATTGCAGCAACTGCCATAATCGTACCGGCCTTCCAGTCTGAATAGAATTGATTCCAGTTTGGCGGAAAGTCTATCATTGGGCGCCCCAAATGCTTCCCCGCCTCTTTTGCAATGGCGATCCCTTCAGACTGTCGCCGCTTTGTTGTGATACGCTCCTGTTCAGCAATACTCGCAAGTACTTCAATCAGGATGTTGTTTATCATCTCAAAAATCCAGTCCTGCTCATCAGGAAGCTCCACCATGGTAGTCGGGATGTCAAGGATTTTGATCCGAATGTGGTGCTCCCGGAAGTATTCCAGCTCTTTCTTGATGTCAATCTTTCTCCGACTGAGTCGATCCAGCGATTTAACAATCAGGGTATCTCCGTCGCGGAGAAAGTGATTCTTCAGCGATCGGTACCCCTCACGCTCCAAATCCTTGCCGCTTACCTTGTCCGTAATGATATCCCGCTCCTCTACACCGGCATCCATGAGGGCTTTGAGTTGCCGATCCAGATGTTGTTCTCTCGTGGATACACGGGCATAGCCGTATGTCTTTTTCACCTTGTTTTCATCTCCTTTTCCGTTTCAAAAGCTCATGCCTTTTTCGGACATATCCCAAAATGACAAAATAACTTTTTCGGACACAAAATCATATCCCGATTGTCTGCCTGTTGGTAACGCCGAAAAGGTAGACCTTTTCAGATATCCTATTACACGGAGGAGAGAGATGAATTACAGCAAACAGTTGTTGCAGTTTCAAATAGGGGCAGATAGGAGACTTGGAAAAGAGAATTCTGAAGTATGGCAAACAGCTCACTTCCTTTGAACTGCAACGATCGTCCTGTTTTCTCAAAAAGTCTCCCTCAAATCAATGCACAATATCACTGGACGGAGAAAATGACTTTCTCTTTTGTCATTGCGATAGACTTTTTTGATTTTGGGGATAAAAAAGACCGCTGACTGTACGCACACGGCGCGGGTCAACGGTCAGTTTTTCGGTGTTCGGTTTTTATGTTCAGCTTGACAAACTGGAATTTTTCTTTTTTATTCGTCCAAAGCGTCACAAAGCTTGTCCATAATTTCAGAAAGAGCAGTTGGAATTCCTTCTTCCCAGCTTGGACTTTCTATCAACTGAATTTTACTTTTCACCTATTGCCTTGAAACAGACCACTGCACCGCAAATAAAAAATATAATGCAAATAATGAGTGGGATTATTAAGTCTAATCCCAACAAACTGCCTAAAATACCAGTAATTCCGTTATAATCCAACTGGTAAGGTGCCGCAGAGCATAGAATAATTATTGAACCAAGAAAACCCATTAGCTGCCACACAATTCCTAAAATCATTTTTTTCATACAATCACATTCCTTTATCAAATTCTAATTTGCCTATTGATTAACCATTTTAATTTTAGCATAACTTTTTGAATTTTCCTACCTCACGCAAGACCTTGGCCGCTCGTGTTTTGAGGGGTTTGTTAGCCAGATAAACTGGAATTCTACTTATCCTTTCTTAGAGTATACAGTCTAACGATGTGTGGAATTGCAGACGGAAGAATAAGCAATAACCCCAGCGGGTAATCCATAACTGATACTATAACCGCTCCTACAAGTAAAATTGCCAATCCAACAACCGATAACAGAAAATCTTTTTTCTTATCCATATAAAATTCCTAATTGAATTCCGATTAGTTTGCTTCATATTATTCGCGTTCAAGCTTGCTGGTGGCGAACAGCGTTTTATGCTGTTTGCGAACGGCAAGTCCACAAGGGATAGGCATGCAAGCATCGCAAGGGAGTGTAGCTCCTTTGGCGGAACGAGATAGTGAAACATTCTCGATCATGTTTGCTGTTCATCTGGGGCTTTTTCCCTCTGCTTTTGATATTCTTCCAGATACCGATCCAGATAGACCTTGTTGACGGTGGCCACGATCGTGTTGCGGAGAAGATCCTTTGCGTCGGATTGTGTCTTGCCGAGGCCCTCTCTTGCGGGAGCTATGCCGAACGCCGCGCCGAGCATATTCTCAAACTCATCACAAAAATAGTCATATGCGGTCGGAAGGGTATAGTTGTCCCCCTGTATGCTGAACATCATTCGAAGCCCTTCCAACGGGACAACGGGCTTGACTACCGCGATGAACAGGAGCCGTGAAAGGTGCTCCGCCGTGTATGACTTCTTTATGGGGGATGAGATCAGCCCCTGCTTCACGTAATTGCTCACCATTGAACTTGTCAGCTCCGGCTCCCCCAACGGCGCAAGGTGTGTGTTGACATAGCGTACCACCTGCTCCAGATAAAGCCCGACATTCGGAATCTGTGCATACCGCGGTAAGCGAAAGCCCTCAATAGTCTCTATCATATTATTCACTCCCTTTTCCATGCAGCCATTATACACGGGTATTTTCAATCTTTCAACGGTTTTTAAAATCTTTTTATCGGTTTTCTGAAAACTGTTGACGGAATGATAAAAACCTGATAGAATTTCCGTGTCGGCTTCCAAAGCCGGTTGAAATGTTTCTTGTTATTCGGAGGACACACCATGAATCAGTTTCGTATCGTTGCAGACTCCAGCTGCGACCTTCTCACACTGGATGGAGCGGACTTCATCAGTGTCCCGCTCTCAATACGCACGGACGCCGAGGAGTTTTACGATGACACCAACCTTGATGTTGACGCGATGGTCAGCACGCTCCGCGACACCAAGGGGCGTTCCTACAGTGCGTGTCCGAACATCGCAGACTGGGAAAGCGCATTCGGTGAGAGCGGCAATGTAATTGCATTTACCATTACGAGCGCTCTTTCAGGCAGTTATAATGCTGCATGCGTGGCAAAGAAGAATTGTGAGGAACGCAACCCGGCCCGGCGCATCTATGTTGTGGACTCTCTCTCCGCCGGGCCCGAAATCGCCCTTCTCATTGAAAGGGCTTTATATGAGCTGCGTTCTCATGCGGACTTTGATAAAGCATGCGAAGCCTTGAATACATATCAGGCCCACACGCACCTGCTTTTTGCATTGGAATCCATGCACAACCTTGCACAGAACGGCCGTGTCAGCAAGCTCGCCGCAACAATGGCAAGCGTCCTCGGGATCCGCGCCATCGGGCAGGCCAGCGCTGAAGGTATGCTTGAGATGCTTGGAAAATGCCGTGGGGTTCGTAAAGCGCGGCAGTTTATGCTGAGCGAAATGGTGGAGCTTGGCTACAAGGGCGGGAAGGTTCGGATCGGGCATTGTCAGAATGCGGCGCTTGCGCTGGAGCTTTGCGCCGAGATCCGGCAGCGATTTCCGGCGGCAGACGTGAGAAGCTATCCACTGCGGGGACTGTGCAGCTATTACGCCGAGCGCGGCGGGATTATGCTGGGCTTTGAGTCATGAGAGCAGGCACAACCAATGAAAAGGGAAGATGCGCCGGAATCTTTCATCTGATCGTGCGCATTCTAACCCTACCACCCATCGTCATCGGTATAACAGTGCTTCTGATGTATGCCCCCGCAAAGCTTATGACACTGCGTGAGCTGCTCCTGTGCGAGTTGTTTTTGCTGCTCATCCCCATGGCTGCATATCCTATACGGGAGATATTTCACATTGGAAAGGATCGGAGAAAGGGACAGCGCAGCACGGCGCTGGTATGCAGTGCCATCGGATACCTGTGCGGGTTTCTCTGGTCAATACTGACCCCGTGCTCCTGGCTCGTCCACATTCTATTCCTCTCCTATGTCATTTCCATCGCAGCACTGCTGATTCTCAACGCCGTTTTCAGGCTGCACGCAAGCGGCCATGCCTGCAGCACGACGGCACCTGTGTTTCTGCTGACGTGGAAGCTGCATCCGCTTTTTATTATACCGTCCGTGCTGCTGATCGCAGCGGTCTATCGATCCTCTTTGAAGCTGTCACGCCACACCCTGCCGCAGCTCCTGATTGGCTCGGCAGTCAGTCTGCTCGCCTGTGGTATTTCACTGCTGATCTACGGACTCGGCTGACAGCCACGCAACCCGATAACTAAAAAATGCGCCATACCACTATTGCGCAATGTGGTATGGCGCATTTTCTGCGCAATCACTCCCGATCCTGTTTCTTTGGCTCACTCAGGGCTGGAGACGCTGTGTTCTTTTCCGCCGCCTTGATCCGCCTGTACATATCCTGCATCTTCCGGTCAATCTCGGCAATCTTACCTGAACATTCGAGCATCTCCTCATTGATGCCCTCCGGCAGCTTTGTTTTGTCTACCTTATATCGGATGTCATGCTCCAAACTGGCCCAAAAGTCCATGGCGATCGTGCGGATCTGTATCTCTGCGGTCACATGCTCCGTCCGATCTGACAGATACACCGGCATACGGATATCCAAATGCAGCGACCGGTACCCATTGTAGTTTGGCGTGCGTATATAGTCCTGCCGTTTGATGATCTCAATATCCGTCTGGCGCTCCACCATTTCCGCCACCCGGTACACATCGTCAATATAGCTGCATACCACTCTGACGCCGGCAATGTCGTTGATGCTCTCCCTCGCCGCCTCAATCGTCGGCGGAAGACCCTTCTTTCGTAGCTTTGCCACCATGCTTTCTATGGCCTTTACGCGGCCCTCGATGTGATGGATGGGATTTCTGGCATAGAGCACTTTGAACTCATTGTTTAGTATTTCAAATTTGAGGGATAATTGCTTTACCGCTGCATCATATAGATTTTGCATCAGCCGGATCTCATACGGGTCGTTTCGAAGCATTTTACCGTTTTCCCCATTTATCATTTCTTTGTCAACCATCCTTTTTCGCATTCTCTCTGGCATTTCGAACAGAGGCCTTCCACAATGATCCGATGCCGGTTGATTTGACGGCCGGTCATCCCTGCAACGGTTGTATCGATCTTTGTCCGGTAATCTAAAGGAGCATCTACTGCCGTACCGCATTGCATACAGTTCAGATGATTGTGCATGTCTGTTCGGCTGTCATACCGATCCGTACCTGGAACGCGCACATGACAGATTTGCCCGTCAGCAGTTAAGCGCCCCAGGTTACGGCAGACCGTTCCGCAGCTGATTTTATCATCCACTTTGCAGACATCCTCATATATCCTTTTATTGGCGGTCTTTTAGGAAGAGAGCAGCCATCTGCTCATAGCCCTCCTTCCTGGCCTTGGCTGCGAAGCAGGTGTACTTGTTCCGGGTCTAAGGCTCTCAGGCAAGGGGCTTTCAAAGGTTCTTTTCCGTCTGTGTGCCTGCGTATTTGTTGGTGTTTCCAATATTGACACGCCCCTTTCTCGCCCGGAAATCAAGCATATTTGTTACACTATCATCAGGAAGTGTTCCTAATAATAGTGTAAATGAAACGAATTTGCATGTCAACCGATCGTTGTATGAGAACTTGCTTGCGGAGATCATCCTATTAGAGGAACGCTATGCGGAAAAAGACTCTGCCGGCATTCTATCGTTGCCAACAGAATGCTATCATGACTTCTATATTATACGATTTAGATTCGAAGAAACAAATACGCTACATTGCTGATCTTTTGTTTCATCTATGCAACATCTCCCCCTCCAAACTTTACACCGATCTTTGCAATTCTGTCGCAGCAGCTCTCGATCAGCTCCCTGTCGTGGGTGATCACGAGAATGGTTCTGCCGTTCCGCGCTTCGCTTTTCAGCCTTTCCGCGATCAGGCGCATATTCTGCCCGTCAAGGCCGCTGGTGGGCTCATCGAGTATCAATATCCTGCGGCCGGAAAAGATGGCGCAAGCAATGGCAAGCCGCTGCTTCTGCCCGCCGGACAGGGCGGACGGGTGCGCATCCCTGTACTCATAAAGCCCAAACTCTTTGAGCAAATATCTGGCACGGTCCTTGTTTTCTTCCGTCAATTCGGTATTCAGCAGCAGCTCCTCCGCCACGCTTGCCGTAAAAAACTGCGTTGATGTGTCATTGCCGCAGTAATAGATCTCCCTGCGCCGGACCGCCGCTCTTGCTTTTTTTCCATCTATCAGGATATGCCCCCTTGTCTGCCTTGTCAGCCCGCAGAGGATCTGCGCAAGGGTGGTTTTCCCCGCGCCGTTTTGTCCCGTTATGGCGGTCACGCCGCCCTCTGGAACGGACAGCGAAATATCCTCAAAAATAACTTCTTTGCGTATTCTTTTCGAGAGCCACGCTGTCTTCAAGACGGCAGGGCTTTCGTCCAATACGGAGGGAGCGGGAAGGCACTTTCCCTCGTGCGGAGAGCGCAGACCCATGTGCAAAATGTCCTTCTCCGGCAGAAGAAGCAAATCCTCCGGTGTATACTCAGCCGCTATTCTGCCGTCCCGCAGATATAAAAACCGGTCTGCGATCCCCATCAGCCAGTCGATCCGATGCTCCGCGAGGAGCAGGGTAAAGCCCTGCTCCTTGAGCTGCCGTAGGGTCTGCGCAAGCTGCCTCGTCCCGGCGGCATCGAGGTTGGCCGTCGGCTCATCACACACAAAGACCTTTGGCTTTATGGCATATACGGAAGCAATGGCCGCCCGCTGCTTTTCTCCGCTTGAGAGGACGTCAACTGCCCTGTCTTTCAAATGGGACAGCTGCAACGCCTCTATGGCGGCGTCCGTCCTCTCCCGTATCTCCCGGGCGGAGAGGCCGTAATTCTCGCAGGGAAAGGCCACCTCTCCGGCAAGCTCGGAGGAAAAGAACTGGCTTTTAGGGTCCTGAAAAACGCTTCCCACCAAACGCCCGATCTCCCATGTGGAAAGCCTTGATATGTCCTTGCCGTCTATCCTCACGCTTCCGCTGAAGGCTCCGGGGTAATAGGACGGCGCAAGCCCGTTGACAAGCCTTGTCACGGTGGTCTTGCCGCAGCCGGAAAGCCCCGTCAGCACGACGCATTCGCCGCTTTTTACTGAAAGGGAGATGTCCCGCACGCCTCTGTCTGAGTTTTCGTATTGAAAGGAAGCGTGTGTAAGCTCAATCATGCCATGCTCCTTTCCAATACCAAATAGGAAGCCGTGACTATCGCACATACGGCTGCCGCGATGTGATCCCGCGCCCCGATCCTTTTCTCATAATAGCTGCCGCGCACGCCCGGACGCTCCGCACCCCTTGCAACGGCGGAAACGGAAAGCTGATCGGCAAGCTGCAACACCCGAAGGAGAAACGGAACCAGCACATACTCCATGCTCTGCACGGGATGCGCGAGCAGCTGCCCCGCCGCGGTCAGCCCCCGGTTTTTCATCGACCTGCCTACGCCTTTCAGCTCCGTCCGCATGGTAGGGAAGAAGCGAAAAACCACAAGAAGCCCGAGAATGAACGAGGTGGGCATACGGAGGCGGGATAAGAACGCGGAGAGCATCCCCGGCGGCGTGGTGATCAGATCCCATGACACCAGAAAGATCGGTGACAGATTCCAGAACATCAGAACATAAAATTCCGAAAAGATCGGCATGTGCAGCCCGTGGAAGCGGATGCCGTACAGCAGCAGCGCCAGCAGCAGATAAAAGCAGCCATAGGACGCGGCAAGGCGGAAATTTCTCTGTAAGACGAGATAAAGAAGCGCCCCGCCGGTCAGGATGCAGGTAAGCAGCACATTCCCGCCGATGGTTACTCCGGCAAAGACGCACAGCAGCGCCCACAGCTTGACCGGCACCGCGAAGGATGCGTCCGCCCTCATAGAACGCCGGCCTTCTTAAAATGCCTGCGGATCAGCCGACTGCCCACCATGCAGCCTAAAAAGCCCATCAGTGTCGTAAACAGCAGAATAAAGGCCAGCCAGCCGGGAGAGGTGTAGTAACGCACATAGGAATCGATGTAGCTCTGCTCCATACCGCTTGCCAGCGCAAAATCGTAGTAGGTGTCCCAGAAGAACCAGATGGGCAGCAGATTGACCCCGTTGTATAAAAGGCTTGCCACCGTCCAGGCGGCGGTCAGCCGTTTCGGCTTTTGGCAGGAGCCTTCCTTCCAGAGAATCGCCTCGCAGAGGATTCCCACGAGAACATAATAAGGAAGCAAGAACCAGTTGCCCATCAGCAGGAAAATCACGCCGAGGATCGTCATATAGATCAGCGTCACAAACCGCTTTCCGATCCGGCTGACCATGAGCATATAGACCGGTGCGCAGAGGAACATGGTGATCCCCACCGACAGCACCATGCTGACAAAGTCGTTGGCCATGCAGACCATATTGACGACGAGCTGGATCACGATCAGCACTGCGGAGAGCAGCACCGTTGTAATAACATCCTTAACCGTCCACTTTTTCTTTTTGTCCATAAATCCATTCCTCCGTTTTCTGTTAATTTATACTACTGTTAAGAATCCGAGCATCCACGCAGATATAATTTGCAATGCAAATAAAACAATCGTAAGGACCGGTGCTCTGGTTTTTCTCTTTACGGCATGGCTAATTCCCGTGAAAAACCCGCAGATGGCCGCTGCAATTCCTACACCTGCTACATAGTACTTCTTTGAAGGGGATTTCCTTACTCGCGCTGTAATAGCGCAAATCCAGCAATTCTTCCTCAAATCCTGCCGTATGGTTCATCAGGTGGAGAAAAGTAACCGGCTCAGCGAATCGCAGATTTTTCAAAAAGCTGTCCGGCAGATAGGTGCGGATATCCGTTTCCAGATCGACTTTCCTATCCTCAACAAGCTGCATCACGCTGACCCACACAAAGGTCTTTGATATGGAACCCCATTCAAAAACCGTGGTCTCCGGGTCGATGGCCGTATTGTTCTCTAAATCAGCAAGGCCATACCCCTTCGCAAATACCGAATTGTCATGCTCCGAAATTACGACACACGCGCCTGGAACCGTTTTGCCAATATATTTTTCGGAAACAGCGTTTGCGCTTGCCTCATATGTGTCCGGTGCACCGGATGCATATGCAGAAGGAGCGAGGAACGCAATCATAATCAGCGCCGCAAGAAAGCATTGGAGGGTCTTGTATCTCATCAGTCTTTCCATAGGGTCATTACTCTATCGTCAGTCTAAAATCACAGCAGTCTCCGCCCTGTCCGAGCGTCTTTGTCCGTCCCCATTTGAGCTTTGGATGCATATGCCCGTAGGCCTCGTCATCCGCGCGGCAAAAGCCGGCCACAATCTCCGGGCAGCCGTATTTCACACAGGTGTCCTGATAGGGGCAGGCCAGCATGTCGAAGCACATTTCCTCTTGCTCTGTTCGTATCCAATTAGCCCGAAAACCGCAGTCCTCTCCAAAGGAGCTTTTTGTCATTTTGGCAAAGAACCTCGGCACCAGCTTATACAGACCCGGTATCTTCATTGCCCCTTGGATTTTTGCACCAACGCCCGCTGCCCGCTTTTCATAATATCTATTCAGAAAAGCCGCCGCTTCCTCACGGGAGATTCCATTTCCCGTCATGGCGTCAAAGGCGGCGATGGCAGGATAGATGCGTTTCCTCGTATGCATATACATCTTTTTCGGCTCGTCGGCGTTTTCATCTACGATTTCCGCATAACGCCTCCATGCATCTTCTATGATCGCGTCTGTCTTTTCCGCGCCATACTGTTTTTCCATTGCAGATACCGCTCCGGTCAAGTATCTTTTGTCTAACCTTCTATCCATGTGCTTTCCCGCCTTTCAGCGTCCAGCCGATTGCCTGGCTGCGCATTCCCACAAAGCGTCTGTACAGGCCGTCTTCGCGCATCAGCTCCTTATGGTTTCCGCGTTGAATGATCCTGCCGTTCTCCAGCACGATGATTTGATCTGCCGTGCGCACGGTGGACAGACGGTGGGCAATCATCAGGATCGTTTTGCCTTTTGTCAGCTCCCGGATGGCCTTTTGCAGCTCCTGCTCGTTTTCGGGATCCACGCTGGCTGTGGCTTCATCCAAAATGACGATGGGTGCGTCCTTCAGAATTGCCCTTGCAATGGAGATTCGCTGCTTTTCCCCGCCGGAGAGGCTGGAGCCTCCTTCGCCGATCTTTGTCTGATAGCCATCGGGCAGCGTCATGATAAAGTCATGGCAGCAGGCCTTCTTTGCGACTGCTATGATTTCATCCTCGCTTGCGTCCGGTCTGCCAAACCGGATATTGTTCTCGACGGTGTCCTCAAAGAGATACACATTCTGAAATACGATGGCGAAATTCTTTAGAAGGCTGCCGCTGGTATATTCCCGCACATCCCGGCCGCCGAGCGTAATCTGTCCATCCTTCACATCCCAGAAACGGGCAATCAGACCGACCAGCGTGGTTTTTCCGGCGCCGGAGGGACCAACAATGGCGCAGGAGCTTCCCTGGGGTACGCTTAAGCTGATTTGATGTAATACCTCCTTTTCCCCGTATCCAAAGGACATATTCTTCACTTCGATATTGAAATTTTCCGGCACAAGATCAGCCCCGTTTTCGTCCAGGGATGGAATGTCCATGATGTTATCCAGCCGGTCCAGGGAAGCCTCCACCGCGCGGGCAATGGAGGACATACTGCCCGCCACCTCCACGGCGGCATAGATCATGAAGCTGGACACGAGAAGAAGCAGGCACTTCTCCGGCGTGATGCTTCCTCCTGCCAAAAGATAGGGCGCAAAAACCAGAATAGCCGCCCGTGCGAGCTTGAATACCGTCTGATAGAGCGCCGTCATTTTGGAAAACGCCTTTTCAAGCACGATATTTGCCTCTTTGCTTTCCTCGATTGCGGCGTCAACTGCTTTTCCGGTGCGCTCCGCCAGCCCAAACGCCTTGACTACGCCCATGCCCTGCACATATTCCAAAACGGCAGTGACCAGGCCAGCCTGTGCGGCCTGACGGCGGGGCGCGTATTTCCTGCCGACCTTGCCAATAAGCGAATAAACAATGAGCGCCACGGCAAGCCCGGCCAAAGAGATCAGCCCGATCCGCCACTCATAGATTATAAGCCAAACGCCAATCACGATGGCGTGGATAAACCCGCCCGCCACATTTTCCATAATGGTAACGGACTGCTGCTCCAGATCACCAAGGGTGGTCGTCACCGCCGCAGTGATATCACCGAGCCTGTTTTCATTGAAATAGCCCATAGGAGCTCTTTTCAGGCGTTCGCCGATCTCCATGCGCTTTTCCGACCCGAACGCGAAGCTGCCAAGAGTTCTGGCATTGGCAGAAAGATTGACAAATACAATTCGCCCTACAATGGAAACAATCATGATGCCAAGCGAAATCCAGATCGTGCTTTCAGGCATAACATCGCCGGAAAGCTGCTTCAGGATTCCTGTGAGCACCGTTAGAATGGCCATGATTGGGATCATCTCAAAGAACGAGCTGACAAGGTATGCAAGGAAAGAGCGGATAAGACGCTTTTTCTGTAAGCCCGAGAACAACAGAAGTCTTTGAAACAACCTTATCATCACGCCACCTCCTCTGCGGTATCCTTGCCCTGCATATGGGCTTTCCACAATTCCTTGTATAGATTGCTTGTTTCAAGAAGCTCCTCATGGGTTCCTTCCGCAGCGACATTTCCTTTATCCACGACAAGGATCTTGTCTGCTTTTGTAATGGTAGACAGCCGATGCGCAATGACGATCAAAGTTTTTCCTGCTACAAGCCCTGCGATGGATGCTTGAATAACGGCCTCATTTTCAGGATCGGTAAATGCCGTGGCTTCATCCAGCACCACGATCGGGCTGTTCTTTAGGATTGCCCTTGCAATGGCGATACGCTGCCTTTCTCCGCCGGAGAGGTGGCTTCCCGCATCGCCCGCCAGCGTATCATAGCCCTCCGGCAGAGCGGCGATGAAATCGTGACAGCTCGCTTTTTTTGCCGCTGCCTCGATCTCTGCGTCTGTGGCCTCCGGTTTTCCGATGCGAATGTTTTCCCGGATAGACAGATGGAACAGGAAGTTATCCTGTGATACATATGAGACAAGCTCCATTATCTGAGGGAGAGGAATGTTCCGTACGTCTACGCCGCCAATACGGACGCCACCGCTCTCCGCCTCCCAGAAGGAGGCGATGAGCCGCGCAATGGTAGATTTACCGGAGCCGGAGGGACCCACAATGGCCGTCATACCGTTTTTTGCGCAGTCAAAGGAAATTCCATGCAAAACCTCCGTCTCTTTGTATCGGAAGGTAACCTGATCAAAGGATACGTCGGCGTCCACAAGGACAGCTCTCTCGGTCGGCCGCACAAGCTCCGGCTCATCCAGAAGATTCCCTACCTCTTTTACGGTGGAATCCACCATGGCCAGGCTGTCGGTGTACTGCAATGCCTGAATCAGTGGTTTTACGAGTCCAAGGGCGAGAATGATGCAGGTAATCAGCGTACCCGCTTCGACCCTTCCGTTTATAAAGAGCCAGCTCCCCAAGGGCAGCACGCCCACAAGCGTTGCCGTCAGGATGGAAAGCCCCATCACATAGTAGCCGTTGGTTTGCTTGAACCAGGTCACTTTGGCGGTCTCGTTCTCCGCCACGGCGTCGGCGTATTTTTTATATGAGCGTTCACCCTGATTGAACGTCTTCACCACTTCGATGCCGCCGATGTATTCCACCGTTGCGGCATCCATGTTTTTCCCTGCGGCAAGTACTCTGGCATATCTCTTCTCGTAATCCTTCATCATTCCCATATAGCAGAAGGCACCCACCGGAATCGTCACAAGAGATATCAGCGCGAGTCTCCAATCAAGGCTAAAGAGGTAAACGAGCATTAGAACTGGGATTAGGATGTTGGCAGTGAGCTCCGGTACCATATGCGCCAGCGGAAGCTCCAGCTTTTCCACGGTGTCCACGATGATCGTTTTGAATTTCCCGGACGGCGTATCAAGGATCGTTCCCATGGGGACACGGGAGAGCTTCTCTGTTATCGCCATGCGGATATTCCGCAGAATGATAAAGGCAGACTCATGGCTTTTCATTGTAGAAAAAGTTCCAAACCACACCTGCCCGAGATAGCCCGCAAGAGCAATCAATGCCAGAAACGCCAACTTGCTGAAAGCATAGTCTTCGTGGCAGATCATAATGATCCCGCGGGACACCGCGATATAGGGGATCATGCCGCAAAGCGCCCCCAAAACCGCAAGTATGACGGAGCCGATCAGTTTCCCTTTGCACGGCTTCGCAAAATCCATCAGAATCGTCATCGCCGAGTTTTCTTTTCCCGCCATCATTCCTCACCTCGTAAAAGTCTTACAATCTTTTCTTTCTGCCCACCGGAAAGATCCTCCACGATTTCTCCGTCCCGAATGAACAGTATTCTTGTGCAAATCCGCATCATAAACTCAATATCATGTGTGATGATCAAAATCACCTTGCCTTGCGTCGCAAGGCTTCGTGTCAAGGCACCGACCTCTTCCATGCTTTTCAGATCCAGTCCGCTGGTAGGTTCATCGAACACCAGCAGCTCCTTGCCGCAGATATCGCTCACCACAACCGCAAGGCGCTGCATCTGCCCGCCGGAAAGAGACAAGGGATGCCGTTCCTTATACGCCAGCAGATCCACCTTTTCTAATGTGCGGTCAATCTCGTCTTTGTTCGGAGCTTTTATGCCAAGCGCGCATTCCGCCGCCACGCTGTCGGTAAAGAGCTGGTGCCCCACATCCTGCATGACCATGTATGCCTTTTTCCGCCTCAACCGTCGGCTCATCGGTTTTCCAGCCCACAAAACAGTGCCAGCGCTGTTCTTTTGCAATCCGCAGAGCATTCTGGCGAGGGTCGATTTCCCGGCGCCGTTGACGCCCGCAATGGCGATGATTTCTCCGCGGCTTGCCTGAAAAGAGAGATTATTCAATACACTTCGGCCGCCGAGACGGACGCTGATTTTCTGAGCGGAAAGCAATCCATCGGCAGCGATTGTTTTCACACTGCCCGATTCGGATACCGACAGATCTCTGACACGCAGTCCCATTCTGCGAATATCCGCTTCAGGCAGCGCCTTGAACGCTGCAGCCTCCATGTCCGACGCAATCCGGCCATCCTGCATATAAACGACGCGATCCACAATGTCCATCAGATACCAGATGCGGTGCTCTGCGATCAGAATGGTCTTTCCTGATATTTTCGCCCGTTGGATCAAATCAGCCAATTCTCCGATGGCCTTCATGTCGAGATTCGATGATGGCTCGTCAAACACAAGGACATCGGGAGCCGAAGCATATACGCTGGAAAACGCGATCTTCTGCTTCTCGCCGCCGGACAGTTCAAAGATATTTCGACCCCGGAGCTCGCTAAGATGCAACTCCTCCGTAAGTTCATCTAATCGGGAGCGCAGAGTCTCTCGCGGAATGCCCCGATTTTCAAGCCCAAACACGATCTCGCTGTCCGTATCCGTATTGAAAAACTGCGTTCGAGGATTCTGAAAAACCGTCCCTACCGCATCCGATAGCGCAGCAATCTCTGTCTCCCGGGTATCCATACCGTTTACGTTCACCTGCCCCGAAAGATTGCCGTGGAAGAAATGGGGAATCAGTCCGTTTGCGAGCCGTGTAACTGTTGTTTTTCCACATCCGGACGGCCCGCAAAGCAGCACGCATTCGCCGGACCGAACAATAAGGTTCAAATCAAGGACTCCGCCGTTCCCGCTTTCAGCGTATGTAAAAGAGACATTTTGGAACGATATCATAATCAAAACACCCCTTTCATGCCCGCGTATAGCATGCCGGCAACGAGCGCCGCGTAAGCAATTACCACCAGCAAATCAGCAAACGAAAACGCGATTTCCTCTATACAGCTTCTTTCACCTGTGTGCTCAATGCCTCTTGTAATCGCTGCCTGCGTAATCTCGTCCGAAATCCTGGAAGCAGAAACAAGCAGGGGAACATAGACATGCTCCATCGTCTGTATAGGATGGCTAATCAGCCCAGCCGCGGACGCTGATATCCCTCGCAGCGCCATGGCATCCCGTATGGAGGCCCACTCTTCTCTCATGGTCGGGAAATAACGGAGCGTAACGGCAAGAGCGATCGTGAGTCCTTTCGACAATCGGAGCTTTGTGATCGCCGCAAGAAATTTACTTACGCTTGTCGTTGCAATCAGAAAGCTGCCCAGCATAAAACAGGGAAGAAGCTTGCGGATATACACTGCAAACATATAGACGATTCCGCCGAAAGTCACGGGCAGCCTCGGTACGATAAAAAGCTGGATCAGCAGAAGCGTGAGAAAAAAAGCTGCGTATTTCAGCATTCTTTTCAGATTGCCGGAAGTGCTCAGAAGTACAAGCGGAATCCCCGCAAGCACACACTCCACCGCGATGCTTTTATTCATAAAAACGGAAACGCTTGTGACCGCGAGAATCAGAAGCTTCGTCCGTGGGTCGAGTCTCATTTATACAACCCCTGCTTTTTCAAAGTGTTTTTTCATAAGCTTCTTTCCAATCAGTCCGCCGATGATCGCGCAGACGATCGTCCCGATAATCATTGCGGGGATCGCCCACCAGGTAGCCCCGATCGAATGAATCACTCCTTCAAAGGAGGCGAAGTCGCCTTTATTCTTCATAAAAGCATCAAATTGTGCGGGCATGACAACCATTGGAATATATGCCCCCATCGGCGCAAGCGCCATGACGCAGTAGGCAAGCAGGTTTTTCTTAAAGGATCTGAAATCAGCAGAAGCGCAGATAAAATCCGCGATCACGCCGAAAACCAGGAAGAATACGGACATCATCCAGAACATTCCCGTAACAAACAGCAAAATCGCCGCGATTACACCGAGAATGGAGAGAGCTCCCTTCTTCGGTATTTTTGCCACATAGAGCATGAAAACTGTCCCCGTAAAGAGCGCCACGATCATTGGCATAAACGGGAAAGTGACCGGCGTCATCTGCGCAACCCCGCCAATCACAAACGCCACCACAGCATAGATGAGCGAAAAGATGCCCACCGATATAAAGTCCCTTGTTTCCAGCTTCTTCGCATCTGTTTTAAGCATAATAAATGACCTCCAATTTTATATTGTTCAGTTAGAGTAGGCTAACTCGCGTGTAAAAAATTAAAGTGATTGTATGATTGTGTATTATTCCAGCCGGAGCAAGCCTTCCCAGCCAGAGTTGAAGAACTTTGCAAGCTCCTCAACATACCGCACAGCTTCTTCTTTGGGCATATCATGGACAATCGTCTCACATACCGCCGTAAAATAGGCGCTGGTAATCATGTGGTGAAGCTGCTTTGTCATTTTCCCGGAGAGCTTTCCTCTTTTGCGGAGAAGTGCGTAGTATTCCTCTGAGCACTTTACCTCCAGTTCCACAAGCTCCTCCAAAAAATTTGCATAGCGCGTACCTTCCGCCCGGCAGAGGATTAGCTTGAAGGCATCAAAATGGGCGTACATATATTCCACAAAGACGCGCAAATACTCATTGGACAGCTTCAGGCTGTCCTTCGTCTTTTCCTTGGAGACAAGATCGAAATGGGCGGTCTGTGCGGCTTTGAACTGCTCCAGCAGTCCCTTTGCTGCCTCGCCCACAAGATCTTCAAAAAGCGCGGCCTTATCCGGGTAATAGCCGTAAAAGGCGCCCTTCGTGAAGCCTGCCTCCGCAACGATTTTATTTAGAGATGCGTCCTTGAAGCCCTTTTCCAGAAATTCTTTTTTCCCAACTTCGAGGATCTTCATTTGAGTTTCTGTACGTTCCATTGGCGCCTCCCGATATACTGGCAGTATATACTGCTGGTATATTATAACCGAGCAGATTGAGTTTGTCAATAGGATCTGCATTTTCCGGTTGCCATGCTTTTCTACTCTGTGGGACTGAAGTGTTATCGAGCAGTACTCTCTGCTGATTTAACATATAGCAGAGCAGCACCAGATCGAGGCCACTTTTCCTTTGGATACAGGAATATATAGAAGATTTCCATACGCTTTTGTTTTTTCGCTGTACTTTGAGAAGAAATCTGTGATATACTTTCAATTATAGGGATGAGCAAAACGTGAGTTTTGCAAAACCGATACACAATATATAGTGTTCGAGTAAGTTAAGCGGAACCGTTTATTGTATTTCTTCTTGAGCAAATCGGAGTTTTGCTCAACCCTGTATTTAATTACTGTAGGAGGTGATGCGAATGATCACGGTCGCGGATGTCATGAAACTACCATCTATGTATGGCGCAACTATTCTCGCAGGCCATGCCGGAATGTCAAACCCTGTTGAATCAGTTACCGTTTTGGAGTATGGGTGGATTACCAACACGTTGGATGAATTATTTTCCAAAACCGAGTTTCAAGGGAATGATCTGATTATTACCTCGTTTGCCACAATTGCAGACAATGTTGAGGCACAGTGCGAAAACATCCGTAGATATCAAGCAATGGGGAGCGTTGGGTTTATCCTTTTTTACATCGGGTTGATCCTTCCAAGCGTGGATGATCGGGTTATTGCCTGCTGCAATGAACTTGATTTAGTATTGATTACCATGCCCGAGGATATAAGGACCCATAAATATAGTGACGTGATTGGCGACATATATCATGCGATTTTCAAGGATCAACAGGCAGGTTCAAATTATGTAAGTACACTTATTCGCCGGTTTTCTAATCTTCCTGCAGAGCAGCGCAACACAAACACATTACTTCGTATGCTCAGCAACCACTTGCAGGCATCAATTATTCTAACAGATTACAAAAAATCAATCAGCAATATCGCGTGCTGGCCGCAATCGCTATCGGAGCTATTAAGCAAGGAACTAAAAAAACAACTGCAAAAAATGCAGGGTGAACAAGCGGTCAAGATCTCTTATGATGATGGTGCAAATTATTTGCAACACTGCCCAACACTTTTGGAGGGCAAAGAAGGTTTCGATTTATATACTTTTAAGTACAATGAATTACTATCAAGAGAAGATCTGTGGCAGGCGAGTGAATTTGTCCAGCTATATAGCCATATTTGGAATAAGGATCTGGGAAAACTTGTAACATCAGAGCTGGTTCGAGCCATCATTGACGATGACCCCTTGAAAATGAGGCGATTAGCAGACTTGTTCCAAATTAATGTTGCGGAGCTGAATCAAATGTGGGTGTTTGCTTCTGTTGATTCTTCAGAGCCGGATTTGAAATTGCTGAGGAAATGCACAGAGTACTTTTCCGGAATATACAAAACGGTTTTGGTCGGTTTCTATGAATCCAATATGGTGATTTTTGCCCACGCTCCCCAAACGGCAGGTGAACGAGATTCTATCGTGCAAGATTTCATTAACGAGTCGGCGGATTCTTATAGTAACTACGTAGTGGTTTGCTGTGATTGCCTCAATACGACCAATGATGCCCATAACGCATACTTTGATGTCATGCAGTACGCTTCTTTTGCCAGAAGCATCTACCCGCAAAAGCGCGTCTTACGTCCATCGGATGTTTCCTTTGCCCAAATATGCGCAAAGGAAAGTGCTTGCAGGGAAACTCAGATTCGCTATCTAAAAATCATAGAAGACATTGAAACAACGCCTGAGTTGCTGACAACCTTGACCGCATATTTGCTAGACTATGAGAGCAGCATGGCAAATACCGCAAAAGCACTTTGCTGCCACATCAATACGATAAAATATCGATTAAATGCTATCCGCGACAACACAGGCTATTCCCCGTCTAAACCAGCAGACGCATATCCACTACTGATTGCTGTTGCAATCAATCGCATGAGAGATTCTGAAAATGAATAATAAAGAAAAGAGCGGCGGGTTTGTCCATTTGGAC
>NZ_JAJEPW010000029.1:0-36783 GCF_020687045.1 Brotocaccenecus cirricatena | reverse complement strand
CCCCCCCCCCCCCCCCCCCCCCCCCCCCCCGCTTCTGCTATTTATGACATGAGTAAGGTTCTTTGTATGGCTCAGTCGTCGTACATTTCGATGAGCTTCAGCAGGTGATCGTAGCGGGCCTTGGCCTCGGCCTCGTTGCGGGCGAACAGATTCTCCGCACGGTCGGGGAACTCGCGGGTCAGACGGCTGTAGCGGGCCTCGTTCATCAGGAAGTCGTGATAGCCGCCGGCGGGAGCCTTGGAATCCAGGGTGAACTTCTTCTCCGCAGCGGGGTTGAAGCGGAACAGGTTCCAGTAACCGCAGTCCACGGCCTTCTTCATTTCCTTCTGGCAGTTCATCATGCCGCCCTTGATGGAGTGCATCTCGCAGGGGCTGTAGCCGATGATCAGGGACGGGCCGTGATAGGCCTCGGCCTCGGTGATGGCCTTGATGGTCTGAGCGGGGTTGGCGCCCATGGCCACCTGGGCCACGTACACATAGCCGTACTGCATGGCGATCTCCGCCAGGCTCTTCTTCTTGACTTCCTTACCGGCAGCGGCAAACTGAGCCACCTGGCCGATGTTGGAAGCCTTGGAGGCCTGTCCGCCGGTGTTGGAGTACACCTCGGTGTCGAACACGAAGATGTTGACGTCCTTCTTGCTGGCGATGACGTGGTCCAGGCCGCCGTAACCGATGTCGTAGGCCCAGCCGTCGCCGCCGAAGATCCACATGGACTTCTTGGCCAGGTATTCCTTCTTGCTGAGGATGTCGGCAGCCAGGGTGCAGGCGGCGCAGTCGCACAGCAGCTTGCCCTGGGCCTTCAGCTGGGCGGCGTGCTCCGCGAACTGCGGAACGGCGGCCAGCTCCTCCACGGTGGCGATGCTCTCCTCCAGAGCCTTCACATAGGCCCGGGCGGGCTCGGCGTTGGCGGTGCCGTCGTCCATGGTATCCAGCCAGGCCTGAGCGGCGGCTTTCAGCTCGGGACGGGCCCACTCCACGGCGATCAGCTGGCGGGTCTCGTCGGCCAGATCCTGGCGGATCTTATCCTGGCCCACGAACATGCCCAGACCGTGCTCCGCGTTATCCTCGAACAGGGAGTTGCACCATGCGGGGCCGTGGCCCTCCTTGTTGGTGCAGTAGGGGGAAGTAGCCGCGGGACCGCCCCAGATGGAGGAGCAGCCGGTGGCGTTGGAGATGTACATATGATCGCCGAACAGCTGGGTGACGAGACGGGCATAGCTGGTCTCGGCGCAGCCGGCGCAGGAGCCGGAGAACTCCAGCATGGGCTGCTTGAACTGGCTGCCCTTGACGGTGTTGTCCTGCATATCCTTCTTCTCGGCGACCTTGGCCACGCAGTAGTCGAACACATCCTGCTGAGGTAGCTCGCCCTCCTGGGCCACCATGGACAGAGCGTTCACGGGGCAGGCGCCGATGCACACGCCGCAGCCCATGCAGTCCAGAGGACTGATGGCCATGGTGAACTGATAGGTGCCCTTGCCCTTGCCGGCCTTGACGTCCACGATCTTGGCGGCCTCGGGAGCGTTCTTGGCCTCCTCGGCGGTCAGAGCGAAGGGACGGATGGTGGCATGGGGGCAGACATAGGCGCACTGGTTGCACTGGATGCACTTGGCGGCGTCCCAGGTGGGGACGGACACGGCCACGCCGCGCTTCTCATAGGCGGAGGCGCCCAGCTCGAACTGGCCGTCCACATGATCGGCAAAGGCGGAGACGGGCAGGCTGTCGCCGTCCATCTTGCCCACGGGCTCCAGGATCTCCTTGACCATCTTCACAAGCTCCGGCTTACCCTCCAGCTGCTTGTGCTCGGTCTCGTCCACGGCGTCGGCCCACTCGGCGGGCACATCGATCTTCTTATAGGCGGTGGCGCCCAGGTCGATGGCCTTGTAGTTCATATCCACCACGTCCTGGCCCTTCTTCAGGTAGGAGGCCTTGGCCTTCTCCTTCATGAAGCGGATGGCGTCCTCCTCGGGCATGACCTTGGCCAGGGAGAAGAAAGCGGACTGGAGGATGGTGTTGTTGCGCTTGCCCATACCGATCTCGATGGCCAGGTCAATGGCGTCGATGGTATACAGCTGGATGTTGTTGCGGGCGATATAGCGCTTGGCATCGGCCTTCAGGTGATGATTCAGCTCATCGAAGTCCCACTGGCAGTTGATCATGAACACGCCGCCGGGCTTGACGTCGTTGACCATCTTGAAGCCCTTGGTGATGTAGCTGGGGTTGTGGCAGGCCACGAAGTCGGCCTTGTTGATATAGTACGGGGAACGGATGGGGTGATCGCCGAAGCGCAGATGGCTGATGGTCACACCGCCGGTCTTCTTGGAGTCATACTGGAAGTATGCCTGCACGTACTTGTCGGTGTGGTCGCCGATGATCTTGATGGAGTTCTTGTTGGCGCCCACGGTGCCGTCGCCGCCCAGACCCCAGAACTTGCACTCGATGGTGCCGGGAGCAGCGGTGTTGGGACAGTTCTTATCCTCGGGCAGGGACAGGTTGGTCACATCGTCCACGATGCCGATGGTGAACTGGCGCTTCATCTCGTCGCGCTTGAGCTCGTCATACACGGCGAACACGGAGGCAGGAGGCGTATCCTTGCTGCCCAGGCCGTAACGGCCGCCGATGACCTGGATGTCGTTGCGTCCGGCGTTGGCCAGAGCGGTGACCACATCCTGATACAGGGGCTCGCCCAGAGCGCCGGGCTCCTTGGTGCGGTCCAGAACGGCGATCTTCCTGACGGAGGCGGGGATGACCTCGATGAGCTTCTCGGGGGCGAAGGGGCGGAACAGGCGGACCTTCACCAGGCCGACCTTCTCGCCGTGGGCGTTCAGATAGTCGATGACCTCCTCGGCCACATCGCAGATGGAGCCCATGGCCACGATGACCCGGTCGGCATCCTCAGCGCCGTAGTAGTTGAACAGGCCATAGTTGGTGCCCAGCTTGGCGTTGATCTTGTCCATGTACTTCTCCACCACGGCGGGCAGAGCGGCATAGTACTTGTTGCAGGCCTCGCGGTGCTGGAAGAAGATATCGCCATTCTCATGGCTGCCGCGCATATGGGGATGCTCGGGATTCAGGGCGTGCTGACGGAACTCCTTCACGGCGTCCATGTCGCACATATCCTTCAGATCCTCGTAATCCCACACGGCGATCTTCTGGATCTCGTGGCTGGTACGGAAGCCGTCAAAGAAGTTGATGAAGGGGACCTTCCCCTCCAGAGCGGCCAGGTGGGCCACAGGGGACAGATCCATGACCTCCTGCACGTTGCCCTCGCACAGCATGGCAAAGCCGGTCTGGCGGCAGGCCATCACGTCGGAGTGGTCGCCGAAGATGTTCAACGCCTGGGTGGACACGGTACGGGCGGAGACATGGAACACGGCGGGCAGCTGCTCGGCTGCGATCTTGTACATGTTGGGGATCATCAGCAGCAGGCCCTGGGATGCGGTGTAGGTGGTGGTCAGGGCGCCTGCGCCCAGAGAACCGTGAACCGCGCCGGCAGCGCCGGCCTCAGACTGCATCTCCACCACCTTGACCTGGGTGCCGAAGATGTTCTTCAGCCCGTTGGCGGACCACTGGTCCACAAAGTCGGCCATAGGGGACGACGGGGTGATGGGGTAGATGGCCGCAACCTCAGAGAACGCGTAGGACACGTGCGCCGCAGCGTTGTTGCCATCCATGGACTTCATTTTTCTTACCATAAATGAACCTCCTCATAAAAACATTTCGCGGATTTCTCAACGAAACACCATACATTGTGTATATTACCACAATGTCTCTTTTTTGTAAACGGAAAAATCAGCCTTTTTCACGGATTAAGGCTTTTTCTTCATCGTGCACAAAAATTCTCACGCCAACCGGGAAGTTTTTTTGGCAATGTATTTCAAAACGGCGGGATATGTGCTAAAATACAGATGAAACATATCAGAAAGCAACATGAGACTGTCGAAAAAAATTGGAAATCTTCCGCCATCGGAAAGGAAGATCGTTACGAAAGAAACCCATCAGGGGTGTCTTTCGTTTGCAATCACAGGTTTTTCAGAACTTATTAGGTTCTGAAAAACCGCACGCAACTTGTCAAAAAGCCATTTTTGACAAGCTGCGCAGAACAGGCGCATTTTTTGTGAGAGGATGTGAAGGGGCATGGTGGTAACGGTACGGTCCCTGGGCCTCAGCGGCATCAGCGGATACGAGGTGTCGGTGGAGTGCTTTTTGTCCGGGGGACTGCCCGCCTTCGATGTGGTGGGCCTGCCGGACGCGGCGGTGCGGGAATCCCGGGAGCGGGTCCGGGCCGCCATCAAGGCCTGCGGGGCCAAATTCCCTGTCAGCCGCATCACCGTGAACCTGGCCCCGGCGGGCCAGCGCAAGGAGGGGACGGTGTATGACCTGCCCATTCTGCTGGGCATCCTGACAGCGGCGGAGGAGCTGAAGCCCCTGCCCGCCGACGCGGCGTTTCTGGGGGAGCTGAGCCTTACCGGCGCGCTGCGTCCGGTGACGGGGGTGCTGCCCATGGCCCTGTGCGCCGCCCGGATGGGCATCCGCCAGCTGTTTGTCCCGGCCCAGAACGCCCCGGAGGCCACCCTGGCCCAGGGAATCACCGTCTATCCGGTGGAAAACATCGCCCAGCTGGTGGCCCACCTTACCGGTGATGCGCCCATCCGGCCCCAGACCCCCTGGACCCCCTCGCCGGTGTCCCAGGCCCTGCCGGACTTTGCCGACGTCATGGGCCAGGAAAACGTAAAGCGGGCCCTGGAGGTAGCCGCCGCCGGGGGCCACAATGTGCTGCTGATCGGCTCCCCCGGCTCCGGCAAGTCCATGCTGGCCCGGCGGCTGCCGTCCATTCTGCCGGATATGACCCGGCAGGAGTCCCTGCAAACCACGGAGGTATACTCCGTGGCGGGGATGACGGACCCGTCCCACCCCCTGGTGACCCGGCGGCCCTTCCGCAGCCCCCACCATACAGCCTCTCCCGTGTCCCTGTCCGGCGGCGGCACCGTGCCCCGGCCCGGGGAGATCTCCCTGGCCCACAACGGCATCCTGTTTCTGGACGAGCTGCCGGAGTTCGACAAAACCGCCCTGGAGACCCTGCGCCAGCCCCTGGAGGACGGGGTGGTCACCATCACCCGGGTGTCCGGGTCCCTGACCCTGCCCAGCCGGTTCATGCTGGTGTGTGCCATGAACCCCTGCCGCTGCGGGTGGTACGGCCACCCCTCCGGCCGCTGCACCTGCTCGGAAAGCCAGGTGGAGAGCTATATGCGCCGCATTTCCGGCCCCCTGCTGGACCGCATTGATATGCACATCGAGGTGCCGTCGGTGGAGTACGAGGCCATGCGCCGCAAGGAAAAGCCGGAGACCTCAGCTCAGGTCCGCGCCCGGGTCAACGCCGCCCGGGAGCTTCAGAAGCAGCGCTTTTCCGGCACCGGCGTCAGCTGCAACGCCTATATGACCCCGGCCATGATCGGGCAGTACTGCCTGCTGGACGCCGCCGGGGAGCGGCTGATGAAGGGGGCTTTCGACCGGCTGGGCCTCACCGGCCGCAGCCACGACCGCATTCTCCGCATGGCCCGGACCATCGCCGACCTGGACGCCAGCCCGGATATCCAGGCCGCCCATCTGGCCGAGGCCATCCAGTATCGCAGCAGCACCCTGTTGAAATAGTCCCCCCGGTGGGTTATAATAACTGGAAACCATATACAAGGAGAAACGATCCCATGCACGAGATGATCCTGTGCAAGCTGGGCGAGGTGGTCCTGAAGGGCCTGAACCGCCGCAGCTTTGAAATGAAGCTAATGGGCAATATCCGCCGCCGCACCGGCCGGTTCGGCAAGTTCCGGGTGTACTCCAAGCAGAGCACCATCTATGTGGAGCCTGCGGAGGAGACCTGCGACCTGGCCGGGGCCTATGCCGCCTGCAAGCAGGTTTTCGGCATCATCGCCGTGGCCCGGGCCCTGCCCTGTGCCAAGGAAAAGGAGGCCATTCTGGACACCGCCAAGACCTATCTGAGCAGCGCCCTGACAGCGGCCCGGAGCTTCAAGGTGGAGAGCAAGCGGGCAGACAAGACCTTCCCCATGACCTCCATCCAGCTGAGCCAGTGGGTAGGCGGCCACTTGCACGAGGCCTTCCCCCACCTGACGGTGGACGTTCACCACCCGGAGCTGACGGTGTATGTGGAGGTCCGGGAGGAGGCGGCGTATGTCCACGCCCCGGCGGAGCCTGCCGCCGGCGGCCTGCCCATCGGCATGGGCGGCCGGGCCGTGAGCCTGCTGTCCGGCGGCATCGACTCGCCGGTGGCCAGCTACATGATCGCCAAGCGGGGCGTGGAGCTGGAGATGATCCATTTTGCCTCGCCCCCCTATACCAGTGAGCAGGCCCGGGAGAAGGTTCTTCAGCTGGCCCGGGAGCTGGTGCCCTGGTGCGGGCGGCTGAATGTCACCATCATCCCCTTTGCCGAGATTCAGGAGGAGATTCGCCGCAATTGCCCGGAGGATCATTTCACCCTGATTATGCGCCGGTTCATGATGCGCCTGGCGGATGCCCTGGCCAAGGACCTGAACTGCCGTGCCCTGGTCACCGGCGAGAGCCTGGGCCAGGTGGCCAGCCAGACCATGGATGCCCTAGCCGTCAGCGGCGACGTGACGGACCTGCCGGTGCTGCGGCCCGTCATCGGCATGGACAAGGAGGAGATCGTCCGCATTGCCCGTCACATCGGCACCTTTGAGACCTCCATCCTGCCCTATGAGGACTGCTGCACCGTGTTCACCCCCCGCCATCCCAAAACCCGCCCCCATGTGGAGGAGGTCCGGGAGATGGAGCAGGCCCTGGACGTGGACGGTCTGGTCCGCCGGGCCATGGACGGTCGGGAAGTGGTAAAGCTCCGCTGAGCCGTTTTAACCCCAACGAAAAGGATGTGATACCATGCCCCATCAGGCGGAGATCATCGCCGTGGGCACCGAGCTGCTTTTGGGCAATATTGCCAACACCAACGCGCAGTTTCTGTCGCAGCTGCTGGCCTCGGCCGGGGTCAACGTGCTGTACCACACCGCCGTGGGGGACAACCCCCAGCGTCTGCGCCAGGCGGTGGAGATCGCCCGGGGCCGCTGTGACCTGCTGGTGTTCACCGGCGGCTTAGGCCCCACCTATGACGACATGACCAAGGAGACCGTGGCCGGCGTGTTCGGCCTGGCCCTGGAATACCACCCGGAGGTCATGGAGGAAATTCAGCAATATTTTGACCGTGTGTTCCACCGTCCCATGCCCGCCTGCAACCGGCAGCAGGCTATGCTGCCCCAGGGCTGCACGGTGCTGCACAACCCGGTGGGCACCGCCCCGGGCTGCATGTTCACGGCGGGCGGCGTCACGGCGGTGTTGCTGCCGGGGGTGCCCCACGAGTGCCGCTATCTGACGGAGCACGCGGTGCTGCCCTGGCTCCGGGGCCAGAGCGGCGGCGTTATCCGCAGCCGCGACCTGCATGTGTTCGGTCTGACGGAGCCCCAGGTCCAGGAGCTGCTGGGCGACCTGATGGACAGCGCGCAGAACCCCTCCCTGGCCCCCTACGCCAAGCCCGGCGAGGTGATGCTGCGGCTGACGGCCAAGGGCGGCAGCGACGACGACTGCCAGGAGCGCATGGCCCCTCTGTTCCGGGACGTCCGCTCCCGGCTGGGAAACTATCTGTACGGCGTGGACGTTTCCTCCCTGGAGGAGGTGGTCCTGACCCGGCTGCGGCAGCAGGGGCTGACTCTCTCCACCGCAGAGAGCTGCACCGGCGGCCTCATCGCCAAGCGGCTGACAGACGTGGCCGGAGCCTCCGCCGCGTTTCTGGGCGGCGTGGTGTCCTATACCAACGGCGTGAAGGCCGGGGTGCTGGGCGTGCCCCGGGACCTGCTGGACCGATACGGCGCGGTGTCCGCGCCGGTGGCCCGGGCCATGGCGGAGGGCGTCCGGCGGCTTACCGGCAGCGACCTTTCGGTGTCCGTCACCGGCCTGGCCGGGCCTGACGGCGACGACCGGGGAAACCCCGTGGGTACGGTATATCTGGGCCTGAGCCTGCCGGGGGAGACCCTGGTGCGGCGGCTGGCCCTGGGCGGCGACCGGCCCCGCATCCGGCTTCTGGCCGCCAGCAGCGCACTGGATATCATACGCAGACACCTTTGTGATCTGCCCATAGAACAGGAATAGGAGAAAAAATAACATGGCAGCAAACCCGATGAACAACAAGAACCTGGGCCGGACCCACAGCAAGGAGCTGGCCAAAAACAACCGCGGCAAGCGCACCCGGAAAAACAGCGACTATCAGACTGCCGCCACCGCCGCCCGCCAGGCCCAGGCCCAGAGCCAGGCCGCCCAGAAGGCCCCCTGGCCCACCAAGGTCAAGGTCACCCTGGGCATCATGTTCGGCGTGCTGGTGGCGTGCCTGGTGGTGCGGCTGGCGGTCCCCTCCCTGCAGGAAAACCAGATCCTCAACAGCGCCACCACCCTGCTGCTGGGTCTTTCCTGCGGCGCGCTGTATCTGATCCGCAAGGACTACCCTGCCCCCAAGCCCTCGAAGCTGGACGGCGTGGTCAACGCCGTTCTGATCGTGTTCGCCCTGGTATACGGCCTTCTGGGCGTCTGGGGCCTTCTGCAGCTGTTCGCGTAAAATTGTCCCGCCCTGTCCCGCCTTTGTCCCGGGAATTTCCCGTTGACAACCGGGACAGGGCGTGCTATATTGAGGGATAACAAAAGGCGTTGACGAGGAAGCCGCCTGCGGCAGGCAGCAGAGAGGGGCCCATCTTGGTGCAAGGGTCCCGGCTGAAAGCAGGATGCGTACCGCCTCCGAGCCGTCCGCCCAACGGGCCATGGCCCCAGTAGGCCGGACCGGGCCCTCCCGTTACAGAGGAGCTACGAGCGACGGGACCCGTGTCCCGTAAGCAGGGTGGAACCGTGGAGTAATGCCGATTACCTCACCCCTGAATCACTGTCAGGGGTGGGGATTTTTATTTTCCCGACCCCAATATCAAGGAGGAATCATCATGAGCGAAGAAAACAAGTACACCTTTGAAAACGAGGAATACCGCCGGACCTATTGGCACACCTGCTCCCACGTCCTGGCCCAGGCCGTCAAGCGCCTGCATCCGGAGGTGAAGCTGGCCATCGGCCCGTCCATCGAAAACGGCTTTTATTACGATCTGGACGCGCCCTTTGCCTTCACCCCCGAGGATCTGGCCGAGATCGAGGGCGAAATGCGCAAGATCTGCAAGGAGAAGCTGAAGCTGGAGCGCTTTGAGCTGCCCCGGGAGGAGGCCCTGCAATATATGGAGGAGCGGCAGGAGCCCTACAAGGTGGAGCTGATCAACGACCTGCCCGCCGACGCCCACATCTCCTTCTATAAGCAGGGAGAGTTCGTGGACCTGTGCGCCGGTCCCCACCTGGATTCCACCGGCCGCATCAAGGGCAACGCCATCAAGCTGACCGCCTGCAACGCCGCCTATTGGCGGGGCGACAGCAATCGCCAGACCCTGCAGCGGATCTATGGCGTGGCCTTCCCCAAGAAGGAGGAGCTGGACGCCTATCTGGAGCGCATTGAGGAGGCCAAGCGCCGCGACCACCGCAAGCTGGGCAAGGAACTGGGCCTGTTCATGATGACCGAGGAGGGCCCGGGCTTCCCGTTCTTCCTGCCCAAGGGCATGGTGCTGAAAAACACCCTGCTGGACTATTGGCGGCAGTGCCACAAGCGCTACGGCTATGTGGAGATCTCCACGCCCATCATCCTCAACCAGGAGCTCTGGCACCGCAGCGGCCACTGGGATCACTACAAGGACAATATGTACACCACCGTCATCGACGGCGAGGATTACGCCATTAAGCCCATGAACTGCCCCGGCGGCATGCTGGTTTATAAGAGCGAGCCCCATTCCTACCGCGACCTGCCCCTGCGCATGGCGGAGCTGGGCCTGGTCCACCGCCACGAGATGTCCGGCGCGCTGCACGGCCTGTTCCGCGTCCGCTGCTTCACCCAGGACGACGCCCACATCTTCATGACCCCCGACCAGATGAAGGACGAGATCAAGAACGTCGTGAAGCTGTTTGACGAAATTTACTCCACCTTCGGCCTGACCTATCAGATCGAGCTGTCCACCATGCCCGAGGACCACATGGGCGACGAGAAGGACTGGAAGTTCGCCGAGGATACCCTGCAGGCGGCCATCACCGAAATGGGCAAGGACTTCATCATCAACGCCGGTGACGGCGCGTTCTATGGCCCGAAGCTGGACTTCCATCTGGCCGATTCCCTGGGCCGGACCTGGCAGTGCGGCACCATCCAGCTGGACTTCCAGATGCCCGAGCGCTTCGACCTGGAGTATGTGGGCGAGGACGGCGAGAAGCACCGCCCCGTCATGATCCACCGGGCGCTGCTGGGCTCCATCGAGCGCTTCATCGGCGTCATCACCGAGCACTTTGCCGGCGCCTTCCCGGCATGGCTGTCCCCGGTGCAGGTCAAGCTCCTGCCCGTTACCGACCGGGCCATGGACTACGCCAAAAACGTCGCCGCCCAGCTGGACAGCCAGGGCTTCCGGGTGGAGGTGGACGGCCGCAACGAGAAGATCGGCAAGAAGATCCGGGAGGCCACCCTGGAGAAGATCCCCTTCATGCTGGTGGTGGGCGACCGGGATATGGAGGCGGGCACCGTGTCCGTCCGCACCCGCACCGGCGAGGACCTGGGGGCCATGTCCCTGGCGGACTTCGCCGCCAAGCTCCACGAGATCGTGGACTCCAAGGCAAGACAGTAAAAAAAGAACCCTTTTTCTCCGCCGCCCGGGGCTTCCCGGGCGGCAGAGCTGTTGCCTGCAAGGAGGCAACCGGTCCGGAAAATTTGCGGATTTTGTGATTTAGCCCTTGACATTCTCACAGATTTTGTTATAATAATCCATGCTGTTGTCGCATCGGAATATATGCAGTGGTATCGAAGTGGTCATAACGAGCACGACTGGAAATCGTGTTGTCGTCAAAAGCGGCACGAGGGTTCAAATCCCTCCCACTGCGCCAGAGAAACCCCCGGAAAGCGGATGCTTTCCGGGGGTTTGATTTTGCCCGGCCCGGCAAATAAACCATCCCCCGCCCTGCCAATCGGCAAGGCGGGGGATGCGCTGTTCGGGTTATTCGCCGATGGGATCGTCGTCGGAGTCGTCGTGGACCGGCGCGCCGCCGTTGGCAGGCAGCGGGGCGATGAGGGTGCGGTACAGCCGCCGGAAGAACACCAGGGTCACCAGCAGGGAGGCGATCTCCGCCAGGGGATAGCTCCACCAGACCAGATCATCGTTGCCGATGGAATAGCCGTACCGGGCCAGGACATAGGCGATGGGCACCAGAAACACCAGCTGCCGGATGATGGAGGTGGTCATGGAGTACACCGCTTTGCCCAGGGCCTGGAAGGAGCTGCCCAGGGCGATGCAGGCTCCGGCCATGCAGAAGCTCAGGGAGATGATCCGCAGGGCAGGGACGCCCACCTGGAGCATGGTGTCCGTGGCGTCGAAGATCTTCAGCAGAGGCCCGGGAATGGCCCAGAAGATGATCACGCCCAGCACCATGATGCAGGAGGCGTAGATGGTGCTGCGCTTGATGGTCTCCACCATCCGCAGCCGGTTCTGGGCCCCGTAGTTATAGGCCACGATGGGCACCACGCCGTTGTTCAGGCCGAACACCGGCATGAAGATGAAGCTGTTGAGCTTGAAGTAAATGCCGAAGGCCGTGGCCGCCGTCTCCTTGGCGGAGTGGTACGCGATGAGGATCTTGTTCATGCAGAAGGTCATCACCGAGCCGATGGCCACCATGATGACGCTGGGCAGGCCGATGGCGTAGATGTTGCCCACCAGCCGCCAATTGGGCCGGAAGCCCCGGAATTGCAGGTGAATTTCCTCGTTCTTCTTCAGGTTGAAGATCAGGGCCAGGATACAGCCGCAGAACTGGCCGATGACCGTGGCCACCGCCGCGCCGGTAACGCCCATGTCCAGCACGAAGATAAAGATGGGGTCCAGCACGATGTTCACAATGGCGCCCAGACCCTGGGTATACATGGACAGGATGGACCGGCCGGTGCCCTGCAGCAGCCGCTCGAACATGATCTCGCAGAACAGGCCCAGGGAGCCGCAGCAGCAGACCAGCAGATAGTCCGTGCCGTTTTCCACAATGTAGTCGATCTGGGTCTGGGACCGGAAGAAGGGCCCGGCAAACAGCAGCGCCAGCACGGCGCAGATGGCAAAGCCCACCACCGCCAGGAACACGCCGTTGATGGCCACAGCGTTGGCCCGCTCCTGGTCCTTGGCTCCCAGGGCCCGGCCCATCAGGGCGTTAACGCCCACGGCGGTGCCGGTGGCCAGACCGATCATCAGGTTCTGGGCCGGAAACGCCAGGGACACGGCGGTCAGCGCCTGCTCACACACCCGGGACACGAACACGCTGTCCACGATGTTGTACAGGGCCTGCACCAGCATGGAGATGATAATGGGCAGGGACATGTTGATAATCAGCTTGGAAATGGGCATGGTGCCCAGCTTGTTTTCTTTTTCCATGGGACGGTATCCCCTCCTTGATTTCGATTCACAAAAGGATATTGTACCATAGCCTTGGACAAATGAAAACCCCCTGAAAGCCACATTTTCGTCGGCGTTTCAGGGGATTTTTTATTCATTTTGGAAACTTATTTCGCCCGTCGAAACAATTTCTCACTGGGTCACCAGATAGCTGCCGCTGTCGGGGGCGTAGGCGGTCATGGCCACCACCCGGGTGGCGGCGTCGTAGCCTGTGGGCAGGGCCGAGGCGTCCGCCTCCGGCATGACATACACCCGGTCGAAGCAGGCCGTCAGCAGCTCCGGCGTCAGGCCGCTGTCCGCCGTGGGCGTCTCCCGCAGCACCACGGACAGCACCGTGCCCTCCGGCAGCTGCTTTTCCAGAGCCTGGGCGAAGTCCTTCAGCACCGCCGTCCTGTCGGCAGGCAGGTCCAGGGCCGTCTGGTCGCCGCTGGTGGGATACAGGAACCAATCCAGCAGGATCTCGTCAAAGCCCAGCCGGGCGCACTCCTCGGCCAGGTCCGTGATATACCGCAGGGTCTCCGGCTTGGTGGGGTCCAGCCACCGGCGGCCGGAGCCGTCCCGGTACAGGACGCCCTCGGCGGTGCACAGGGCCGCCCGGTCCCCCATGGCGTCGGCGTAGGCGTTGTCGCAGAAGCAGGCAAGCCTTGCCACGGTGTAGCAGTCGCTGTCCAGAATGGTCTGGAGGTTCCGGCTGGTGGCATTGCCGCCGGTGAGGACGCCCTCCGGCAGGGACACCGCCGTGTGATAGGCCACGGAGCCGTCGTACATCTTCACGTTGACGGCCACGGCCTCCCGGCCCGTCAGCAGATAGCCGGGGTCGCCGCCCAGGCAGCCGTAGGGCAGCTCCCAGGCGTGGATGGCGTCCACCTTCTGCCGTTGCGGCTCCTCCCGGGTGATGTCCACGTCATCCGGCACAGGGGCGGGGTCCGGCTGGGGCTTCTCCGGCTCCTTCCGGAACCAGGGCAACTCCAGATGGGCCTTGCCCTCGTCGTCATACACCACGTATTCCTGGGTCAGCAGATAGGCCACCGCCGCGATCAGCACCAGCACCAGCACGATGACCAGCGCCACCTTGCCCCGGGTGTTTCTTCCCCGGTAGCGATGATATCCCTTTGTGGTCATGGAGCGCACCTCCGTTCACGGAAAATTCAGGGCTGGATGCTGTCCAGCTGGCCCACCCGGCGGGCATGGCGTCCGCCCTCGAACTCGGTGTTCAGGAACACCTCCACAATGCGCTTGGCCAGGTTGGGGCCGGTGATGCCCGCGCCCAGGGCCAGCACGTTGGCGTCGTTGTGGCGGCGGGTCATTTCGGCGGACAGGGAGTCCGTGCAGTGGGCGCAGCGGATGCCCTTGACCTTGTTGGCGGCGATGGAAATGCCGATGCCGGTGGTGCAGATGACGATGCCCTTTTCGCATGCGCCGGAGGCCACCAGCCGGGCCACCTTCTCGCCGTAAATGGGATAGTCCACGCTTTCGGTGGAGAAGCAGCCCACGTCCTCAACGTCGATGTCGTGCTCCTCCATCCAGATGAGAATGTCCTGCTTCAGCAGATAGCCGCCGTGATCGCAGCCGATGGCAATTTTCATGATTCGTTCTCCTCTCAGGTGTTCACAGGGCCTGAAACTGCGGCCGGCCCCGTTCAAATGTGGTGAAATGGCGGAAGCCGCAGGTCCGCAGAAGCTCCTGGCGCTGCCGGATGAAGCAGCCCACGTCCTCCGGCCGGTGGGCGTCGCTGCCCAGGGTGATGATCTCGCCGCCCAGACTGCGGTACAGCCGCAGAATTTCCTCCCCCGGCAGGGGCTCGTTTCCCCGGTTGGTGTTGCACTCGATGCCCACCCCCTGGGGAATGATGGTGCGGAAGATCTCCTCCACCCGGTCCATGTGGCGGCGGAAGGTCATGTGCTCCCCGTGCTGCTCGTTGATATACCGCAGGGGCAGGGTCAGGTGGCCCAGCACCTGGAACCGGCCCCACCGGGCCAGGGCCAGCACATCGTCCAGATAGCTGTCGATGACACTATCATAATACGCTTCGCTGCCTTTTTCAATATAGTACAGGTCCATGTTGGCAAACTTTTTTCCGCTCAGGTGCACGGAGCCGATGACAAAGTCCAGCTCCTCCCCGGCCAGAAGCCGGTCCGCCCGGTCGAAGCTCAGCTGGGCCTCTCCCAGCTCCGCCCCCCGCCGCAGGGTGATCCGGTCCCCCCACAGCGCCTGGGCCTCATGGAACTGCCGCCGGGACTCCTCCCAGTCGAAGTCGTCCCGGGGAGCCAGGGTGCCCCAGTGGATGGTGTCCACATGGTCGGTGATGCACAGTTCCCGCAGGCCCTGCCGGACGGCAGCCTCCGCCGCCTGGGCCATGGTCTGGTGCCCGTCCGGGGAGCAGGTGGAATGGACGTGATAGTCTGCAAGATACATGGCTTACTTCTTCTTCCCGAAAAAGCTGCGGTGCTTTTCGTAGTTGCCTTCGCCCAGGGTCTCGCTGAATTTCTTCAGGGCCTCCTTCTGCTCCCGGTTCAGGTCCCGGGGCGTCTCGATGGTGACGGTGACGTACTGGTCGCCCCGGCCCCGGCCGTTGAGGACGGGAATGCCCTTGCCCCGCAGCCGGAACACGGTGCCGGTCTGGGTGCCCTCGGGGATGGTGTATTTCACCCGGCCGTCGATGGTGGGGATCTCCAGCTCCGCGCCCAGCACCGCCTGGGTGAAGGTGATGGGGGCCTCGCAGAACACGGAGGTGCCCTCCCGGCGGAAGATCTCGTGGGGCCGCACCATCACGGTAATCAGCAGGTCGCCGCTGGGGCCGCCGTTGGAGCCTGCGTGGCCCTGGCCCCGCAGGGAGATGGTCTGGCCGTTGTCGATACCGGCGGGGATGTTCACCTGAATGGTCCGGCGCTTGCGAATGCGGCCGCTGCCGTGACAGTCGGGGCAGGGCTGGTGGATGATCTTGCCGGTGCCCCGGCACTTCTGGCAGGGGCCCTGGCTCTGCATGACGCCGAAGGGCGTCCGCTGGGCCTGGGTCACGGTGCCGGTGCCGCGGCAGTCGGGGCACACCTCCGGCGTGGTGCCGTGGGCGCAGCCGTTTCCTTTGCAGGTGGGGCAGGACTCGCTGCGCTCCACCGTCACGGATTTCTCGCAGCCGAAGGCGGCCTCCGTGAAGTCCACGGACACGCTGGCCCGGATGCTCTCGCCCCGGCGGGGTCCGTTGCGCCGCTGCTGGCCGCCGCCGAAGCCGCCGCTGAAGAAGCTGCCGAAAATGTCGCCCAGGTCGCCGAAGTCGAAGCCGCCTGCCCCGTATCCGCCGCCCTGGCCCGCGCCATAGTTGGGGTCCACCCCGGCGAAGCCGAACTGGTCATATTTCTGGCGCTTATCGGGATTGGACAGCACCTCGTTGGCCTCGTTGATCTCCTTGAACTTCTCCTCGGCCTCCTTGTCGCCGGGGTTCATGTCCGGGTGATACTTCCGGGCCAGCTTTTTGTATGCTCTTTTGATCTCGTCCTCGCTGGCGCCCTTTTCAACGCCCAGGACCTCGTAATAATCGCGTTTGTCTGCCATAACGGCCCGCTCCCTTCTCCGGGTGTTTCTCCCTGAACACCACAGGAAGGGACAGGAAGCCCTGCCCCTTTCCGGTGGTGAAATTTCACTTATTTATTCTTGGTGTCGTCGTCATCCACGACCTTGTAGTCGGCGTCGTAATACTGGCCGCCCTGGTCACCCTGGGCGCCGCCCTGCTGGCCGGCCTGGGTGGGGTCGCCCTGGGGCGCCTGCTGCTGATACAGCTTCTCGCTCATCTTGTAGAACAGCTGGGTCAGCTCCTCGGTGGCGGCCTTGATGGCGTCGGTGTCCTCGCCCTTCAGGGTCTCCTTCAGCTTGTCGATACCGGCCTGGATGGGGGCCTTCTCGCTTTCGGGCAGCTTGTCGCCCACCTCGCTGAGGGTCTTTTCGGACTGATAGACCATCTGGTCGGCCTGGTTGCGGACCTCCACCTTCTCCTTGATCTTGGCGTCCTCGGCGGCATACTGCTCGGCCTCCTTCACGGCCTTCTCGATGTCGTCCTTGCTCATGTTGGAGGAGGAGGTGATGGTGATGTGCTGCTCGGTGCCGGTGCCCAGGTCCTTGGCGGACACGTTGACGATGCCATTGGCGTCGATGTCGAAGGTCACCTCGATCTGGGGCACGCCGCGGCGGGCCGGAGCGATGCCGTCCAGGTGGAAGCGGCCCAGGCTCTTGTTGGCGGCGGCCATCTCCCGCTCGCCCTGCAGCACGTTGACCTCCACGGAGGTCTGGTTGTCGGCGGCGGTGGAGAAGATCTGGCTCTTCTTCACGGGGATGGTGGTGTTGCGCTCGATCAGGCGGGTGCACACGCCGCCCATGGTCTCAATGCCCAGGGACAGGGGGGTCACGTCCAGCAGCAGCAGGCCCTTGACATCGCCGGTCAGCACGCCGGCCTGCAGGGCCGCGCCCATGGCCACGCACTCATCGGGGTTGATGCCCTTGAAGGGCTCGTTGCCGGTGAAGTTCTTCACGGCCTCCACCACGGCGGGGATACGGCTGGAGCCGCCCACCATCAGGACCTTGGACAGGTCGGAGGGCTTCAGACCGGCGTCGGACATGGCCTGGCGCACGGGGCCCATGGTGGCGTCCACCAGGTGGCCGGTGAGCTCGTTGAACTTGGCCCGGGTCAGGGTCACGTCCAGGTGCTTGGGGCCGGTGGCGTCGGCGGTGATATAGGGGAGGTTGATGTTGCTGGTGGTCACGCCGGACAGCTCGATCTTGGCCTTCTCGGCGGCCTCCTTCAGGCGCTGCATGGCAACCTTATCGCCGGACAGGTCGATGCCCTCGGTGCGCTTGAACTCGCTGACCAGGTACTTCATGATGCACTGGTCGAAGTCGTCGCCGCCCAGCCGGTTGTTGCCGGCGGTGGCCAGAACCTCGATGACGCCGTCGTCGATCTCCAGAATGGACACATCGAAGGTGCCGCCGCCCAGGTCGTACACCATGATCTTCTGGGCCTGCTCCTTATCCACGCCATAGGCCAGGGCCGCGGCGGTGGGCTCGTTGATGATACGCTTCACGTCCAGACCCGCGATCTTGCCGGCGTCCTTGGTGGCCTGACGCTGGGCATCGGTGAAGTAGGCGGGGACGGTGATAACGGCCTCGGTGACGGTGCTGCCCAGATAGGCCTCTGCGTCGCTCTTGAGCTTCTGCAGGATCATGGCGCTGATCTCCTGGGGCGTGTAGGACTTGCCGTCGATGCTGACCCGGTGGTCGGAGCCCATCTCGCGCTTGATGGAGGAGATGGTGCGGTCGGGGTTGGTGATGGCCTGGCGCTTGGCCACCTGGCCCACCATGCGCTCGCCGGTCTTGGAGAAGGCCACCACGGACGGGGTGGTGCGGTTACCCTCTGCGTTGGGGATGACAACTGCCTCGCCGCCCTCCATGACGGCTACGCAGGAATTGGTGGTGCCAAGGTCGATACCGATAACTTTAGACATAATAATTGCCTCCTGAATATATGAAATAAAATTTGTTTACAAGGGTCAGTCCATCGGATACTCGGGGATCACGATGGCGGCGATGATATAGCCCAGCACGCCGCTGCCGCCCAGCAGGCTGAACAGCACCCAGGCCAGACGGATGATGGTGGGGTCCATATTGAAATACTCGGCAATCCCGGCGCACACGCCGGAGATCATCCGGTTATCCCGGCTTTTATAAAGTTTTTTTCCGTTCATAGCACATGCTCCTCTCAATTAGCAACCTTTACCATGGCGAACCGCAGGACCTTGTCGCCCAGGGCGTATCCCTGCTGGAATACCTCCACCACGGTGTTCTCCCCGGCCGACTCATCCTCCACATGCATCACGGCGTTGTGGCGGGCGGGGTCAAAGGGCTGGCCCAGGGCCTCAATCTGCTGTACGCCCAGCTTTTCCAGCACGGTCATGAACTGCTTGCAGATCATCTCCATACCCTGGCGGTGGGGGTCCCCCTCCTCGAACTGGGCCAGGCCCCGCTCCAGGTTGTCCAGCACCTCCAAAAAGGGCTTCACGGTGTCGGCCTTGGCGTCGCCGTAGAGGCTTTCCTTCTCCTTGGCGGTGCGCTTGCGGAAGTTGTCATACTCCGCTGCCAGCCGCAGATATTTGTCGCTGGCGTCGGACACCATCTTGGCCAGCTGCTCCATTTTCTCCATCTGGTCCCGGGTGACGGTGAAGGTCTCCTCCGCCGTTTCCGGAGACGGCTCCTGCTGGGGCTGGGTCTCCGGGGTGTCCGTGTTTTCCTGTTCCTGCTTGTTTTCCTGATTCACATTCTCGCTCATGTTTCCTGGTCCTCCTTGGGGGGCAGCTGGTTCTTCCCGAACATGCGGCCCAGGCTCTCGGCAAAGTAGCTCAGGCGCGCCGCCACGGTGGCGTAGTCCATCCGGGTGGGTCCGACCACGCCCACCAGTCCCCGCATATTGTCTCCGATGTCATAGCTGGCCACCACCACGCTGCTGTCCCGCAGGGCCTCGTTGAGATTTTCGGGGCCGATGAGGATCTGCACCGGGCCGCCCTCCGTGGGCGCGGGCAGCTGTTCTTTATTGTCCACCATAAAGGTCATCAGGTCGTGGGCCTTGTCCGCGTCCCGGTATTCCGGGAACCGCAGGAACTCCTTGGCCCCGCCGGTAAAGACCTCCTGGCTGTTGGCTTCCTTCAATAGCCGTCCGGCATATTCCACCACCTGGTTCAGCGGCAGGAACCACTGGCCGGACACCTGCTCCGACAGGCTCATCAGCCGTCCGTTCATGTCCTCCGGCCCGATGCCGGTGAAATGGGTGTTCAGCAGATGGCTCATGTCCGGCAGGCCCCCGTCGGCCACCGGAAGCTGCAGGGGCAGCAGCTGGCTTTTCACCTGGCTGTCCGACAGCATCACCACGGCGATGAAGCTGCTCTGGTCCACGGGGATCAGCTCAAAGCGCCGCACGGTGGCGGCGGTTTTGTGGTCCGCCACGGTGTAAGCCGGATAGCCCACAAAGGACGAGACCATCTGGCCCGCCCGGGCCATGACCTGGTCCGTTCCCGCCAGCTTCTCGGCCAGGGAGGTGTTGAGCTTTTCCTCCTCCTCCCGGCTCAGGGACCGCCGCTCCATCAGCTCGTTGACGTACAGTCGGTAGCCCTTGGCGGAGGGGACCCGTCCGGCGGAGGTGTGGGGCTGTTCCAGATAGCCCATCTCCGTCAGGTCCGCCAGCTCGTTGCGGATGGTGGCGGAGCTGATCTTGCCGGGCATCCTCTGGGCGATGGCCTTGGAGCCCACCGGCTCCGCCGCCGCCACATATTCCTCCACCACGATCTTCAGTATCTGTCTTTTTCGATCGGTCAATTCCATATCGTTTTCTCCGTTAGCACTCCAACTTCCTGAGTGCTAAACGCAGTTTACCACCCCCCGCCGCCCTTGTCAAGTGGAAGCCTTTGAATTATTTGTAAACAAAGCCGGTTTTCCGCCGGGGAAATCGCCGAAGCGCCGCCGGTGGCGGATGAAGCAAGGCGATTTCGAGGAAGTGCCCCGACTGGCGGGCATGACACAATGCCTGCCAGTCGGCTGGCACGATGGTGGGCAGACGCGGGCCCCGCCCTACAGGAACGGGGGGACCGGCAGGCCGTCCGTAGGGCCCGCTGCCCTCAGCGGGCCGCGTCACCCTGGGAACAGGACGATTTCTCCCTTGTGGTGTCACGGCAGGGATACTTTTTGACAAGCAAAAGAGGAACGGCGCAGCCGTTCCTCTTTTACTATTTGTATTATTCGGCGCAGATATTACGACACGTATCAGAAGCTGACGTTCTCCGGGTCCGGCTTCTGGCAGGGCTTCACATCGGTGACGTACAGCACCGGCCCCTCGCCGTCGTAGGCCTGGCACTGCTCCTTCTTCACGGTGGCCTGGATCTCCACCCACTGGCGGTTCTTGAACTTCTCCAGTCCCTCCCCCTTGCACACCAGGGCCAGGAACTGCATATCGTTGTTGCAGCACACCATGGCGAAGCGGCCGGGGCAGTGGATCCCCGGGAACTTCTTGGAGTGGCACATCAGCGCCTTATACCGCACGGTGACGCCGTCGTAGCGCTGGGGGTTGTCCATCATGTCCACATACCAGATGCCGTAGTCGTTGTCCGGCACGTCCAGGTGGCCGCCGGACAGGTCGAAGGGGGCCATGTCCTCGGTGACGTAGTCCTCGCTGGTGCCGTCGGTGTTCTCCAGATAGATGTCCGCCCGGCGGTTCACCATCCGCAGGTTCCGGCCCCGCAGGGCCTTGCGCAGCTCCTCATTGCAGCGGTTGAAGATGATCATGTCCGCGTTGAGAATTTTTTCCATCATCAGCTGGCCCATGTTCCGCAGATACGGCTCAAAGGTGGTGGCGTCCACCAGGCACATGATCTGATACAGGATCCAGTTGGCGGGCAGGCCCTCCCGGTACAGGGGCTCGAAGCTCCACATGCCGTTGAACTCGATGATCACCTGCTTAGGGCGGTACTGCTTTTCCAGCTTCTTGAAGAACTCCGGCGTCAGCTGGGCGGGGTCGTCCACGGTGTAGGTGAAGACGTTGAACAGGGATTTGGGGTCGTACTCCGTCTCCCCTTCCTCGCAGCACAGCAGCAGCGTCCGGTCCTCGGCGGCGAAGCCGTCCTTCAGGATGCCGTTGATGAAGTCGGTTTTTCCGGCGTCCAGAAAACCGGTGATGAGATATACAGGAATGTCCATAGGCGTCTCCTTACAGGCCGAACAGGGTCTTCAGGCCGTCCTCCTTCAGCTGGGAGCCGATGACGCACAGGCGGCCGGTGTAGTCGGCGGCGCCATAGCGCACCTCGTGCTCCTGGGGCACATAGTCAAAGTGCAGCCACTGGCCGTCGGCGGCGGGCACGATGCCCTTGGCCCGCAGGATGGCGCCGTATTCGCCGGAATCCAGGGCCGTCAGAATGCGGTCGATATCCGCCTGGGTGAACTGCTTGGGGGTCTCCGCGCCCCAGCTGGTGAACACCTCGTCGGCGTGGTGGTGATGGTGGTGGCAGGCGCACTCCGGATCGTCGCACTCTCCGTCGCCGTGGTGATGGTGGTGATGCTCGTGCTCTTCATCCTCATGGTGATGGTGGCAGCAGTGCTCATGGCCGTCCTCGTCATCGTGGTCATGATGATGGTGATGCTCATGCTCGTCGTGGCCGTCATCGTCGTCATGCTCGTGATGATGGTGATGATGCTCGGCCTCCTCGGCCTCGTGCTCGGCCCGCATCTTCTCCAGCAGCTCGTCAGCCAGGGACACCTTCTCCACGGCGGCCAGAATGGCCTGACCGTCCAGCTGGTCCCAGGGGGTGGTCAGGATGGCGGCGGTGGGGTTCTTCTCCCGCAGCAGAGCCGCGGCGGCCTCCAGCTTCTCCTGGGTCAGCTTCTGGGTCCGGGACAGGATGATGGTGCCGGCGGCCTCGATCTGGTTGTTATAGAACTCGCCGAAGTTCTTCATATACACCTTCACCTTGCCGGCGTCGGCCACGGTGACAAAGGAGTTCAGCTTCATATCCGGGATATCCGCCACGGTGTTTTCCACCGCCACGATGACGTCGCTGAGCTTGCCCACGCCGGAGGGCTCGATGAGGATGCGGTCCGGCTGGAACTGCTCCTTTACCTCCCGCAGGGCCTTGCCGAAGTCGCCCACCAGGGAGCAGCAGATGCAGCCCGAGGACATTTCGGAGATCTGGATCCCCGCATCCTTCAGAAAGCCGCCGTCGATGCTGATCTCGCCGAACTCGTTTTCGATGAGCACCAGCTTCTCGCCCTGATATGCCTCCTTCACCATCTTCTTGATGAGGGTGGTCTTACCTGCGCCCAGGAAACCGGACACGATGTCAATTTTTGTCATAACAGTACCTTCTTTTCTTCTCCCGCCGGGCGGGACATATTCTTTCCCCTATATCATAGCCTATTTTTTCAAAATTGCAAGGGGAGGGGAAAAAATTCACATTTCCGTCCGCATCACCGGCGGTTTGTCCCGCTTTTGCCGGGTTTTGTCCCGATTTTTCGGCGGGACAGGCCGGGACGGAAACAAAAGTGTAGCCATCCGGCGAAAAATACGGTATAATGGGGGAAAATCCAAAAAGTGAGGTATTTCCCCTATGTCCGTGAATCAGCAGCAGACCGGCGAATGGGCCCCCGATTGGGCTCCGGAAGCAGAGCCGGAATATACCCCCCGGCCCCGGCGCAGCCGGAAGCAGCGCCGCCCCAAGTGGCCCGGGGCCGTTCTGGCCCTGGTGTGCCTGGCCACCATTGCCGCCCTGGTGTGGCACTTCACCCGGCAGCAGGCAAAGCCCCTGGAGACGGCGGCGGGCTATATCGCCTCGGCGTCGGAAACGGCCCCCCTGTACGATGAGGAGGGCGCCGTTCTGGAGCAGCTGATCCGGGGCAGTCAGGTGAACTATGTGGTGGAGGAGGCCAGTGATGACCACCCGGACCAGGTTCGGGTGCCCCGGGAGGACGGCAGCTTCGGCTGGCTGGACCGGGCCAACCTCACCAGTGACGTCAGCGCGGTGGTGACGCTGGAGACGGTGTATGTCCGCCGGGCCCAGAACCTGACGGACCAGGACGGGAACCCCACCGGCCCCCTGGTGCTCCGGGGCCAGGCCCTGACCGTTACCGGCTACCGGGGACTGGCGGAGGACGGCAGCGTGGCCTATTACCAGGCGGAGGGGGGCTGCATCCCCGCCCGGTATGTCCGGCTGACGGAGGAGGAGGCCGCCGCGGCCTATGACGCGGATATGGCCCAGCTCCACGCCGACCGGGGCGACAGCTACGGCGGCGGCGACGCGGCGGGACTGGACTATGACGCCTATGAAAAGCCCAAGTTCGAGAACAACGTCATGCCCGGCACCGTGAAGGCCCTGTATCTGAACAACGAGGCCATCCGGAATCCGGAGGCATACATCGCCGTGGCCGACGGGTGCGGCATCAACGCCTTTGTGGTGGACATCATGGACGGCGGGGCCATTGGCTACGCCTCCCCGGTGATGCAGCAGTATTCCCCCAGCGCCTATGAGGACGCCTACAACACCTTAGAGGACTATCAGGCGGCGGTGCGGAAGCTGAAGGACGCCGGGTATTACGTCATCGGCCGCATCACCGCCTTCAACGACCCCAACCTGGCCACGGACCACCCGGAGTGCGTGGTGGCGGACCTGAGCGGCAATCCGCTGAAGATCGGCGGCATGTACTGGCCCAGCGTATACAGCCGCGATGTGTGGCAGTATAAGGTAGACCTGGCCCTGGAGGCCGCCCGGACCATGGGCTTCAACGAAATTCAGTTCGACTATGTCCGCTTCCCGGACGGCACCTGGGACTATGACGAGGCGGGCACCATCGACTACCGCAACACCAATGACGAGAGCAGGGCCCAGGCGGTGCAGCGGTTTTTGCAGTATGCCGCCGACCGGCTCCATGAGGCGGGGGTGTATGTCTCGGCAGACGTGTTCGGCGAGTGCGCCGAGAAATACGTCACCGCCTATGGCCAGTACTGGGCCGCCATCAGCGGCGTGGTGGACGCCATCAGCGCCATGCCGTACCCGGACCATTACGCCGCCTCCGGCAGCTGGCTGCCCTGGGAGCATCCCTATGAGACCATGAAAACCTTCGGCGAAAAGGCCGCCGCCCGCCAGCAGGAGACCCCCTCCCCTGCCGCCGTGCGCACCTGGATCCAGTGCTACAACGCCATCCGGGAGCCGTACAACACCTATGGCCCCGATGAGATCGCCGCCCAAATCCGGGCCCTGACCGAAACCGGCAACACCGGCGGCTACATGACCTGGAATGCTGCGTCCAGCCTGGACAAGTACCGCTATGTCAGCGGGGCGTTTGAATAAAGCAGAAAATGGAATTTGATGGAGGAAGTAAGTATGCTAAACAACATAGAGTTCGACCTTTGGGCTGATGGCTATGACAAAACTGTTGGCATTTCTGATGAGGAAAACACATACCCTTTTGCCGGTTATAAAAAGGTTCTTGGGTTCATTTTTCAGGCCATAATGAGAGCTGAAAATGCCGCTGTGCTGGATATTGGATTCGGAACAGGCACATTAACGACAAAACTATACGAGCGAGGCTGTTCCATTTATGGGCAGGACTTTTCATCAAGAATGATTGCGTTGGCGTCTGAGAAAATGCCAAATGCGCATTTATATCAGGGGGACTTTTCAAAAGGGCTTGTCGAACCATTGCGTAACTTTCGTTATGATTATATTGTTGCGACATACTCTCTACATCATTTGACGGATGCGCAAAAGAACGACTTTCTGTTAGACTTGCGTAACTACTTAAAAGAATCCGGTAAAATTATTATCGGCGATGTTGCCTTTGAAACACGAAAGGACTTAGAACAGTGTAAATTGAAGGCAGGAGACACATGGGATAATGATGAAATCTACTTTGTCGTTGAGGAACTGAGAAAAGATTTTCCAGACCTTTCATTTGCACAAATGTCCGATTGCGCAGGCGTCCTGATTTTGGACTGACAACTTCAAGTTTGCCGGTTATCTTCAACAGGGCGTTTGAATAAAGCAGAAAACGGGATTTGATGGAGGTGCTTGGCGTGGAGATATCCGAATTTTCAAAAACCTATCAGGTGCGGAGGCTGGGCAGGGATGACGTGGACGCCATCTATGAGCTGTGCCGCGAAAACCGGATTTTTTACCGGTATCATGAGCCCTTTGTGACAAAAGAGAGCATATTGGACGACATGGAGGCCCTGCCGCCGGGAAAAAGCCGCGAGGACAAATATTACGTCGGCTTTTTTGACGGCGGGTCCCTGGCGGCCATTATGGACCTGATCCTGGGCTATCCCGAAAAAAGCATCGCCTTCATCGGCCTGTTCATGACCGACGTGCGGTATCAGCACCGGGGCGTGGGTTCACAGATCGTCAGCGGGCTTGCGGCGTATCTTTCCTCCTGCGGCTGCGAAAAAATACGTCTGGGGGTGGACAAGGGCAATCCCCAGAGCCATGCTTTCTGGACGAAAAATCGTTTCCAGACCATAGGCGAGGCCCGGTACATTGTCATGGAGCGGGAGATATGACGCACAGGCGGGAGAGCCGGAAACAGGAGGAGAAAAGATGCTGCTGAAAATCACAGACGGTCAGGCGCTGGACGAGAGAAGGCTGATGGATGTCTACGCCGAAAGCAACCTGGAAAACGCGGACTTTTTCTGTCCGGAGGAGCCGGACAAGGAGGCGGCTGTCCGCATGGTGGAGTCCGGATTTCTGGACTTTCTGAAAAACGAGTTCTTCAAGGAGCCGGAGGCCATTTGCTGGGTCCTTGAGGAGGGCGGCGTGTGGGTCAGCGCTCTGAGGATCTGTAGGATTCCGGAGGGGCCGTATTACCTGGAGGCCCTGGAGACGCGCCCGGACCGGAGACGGCAGGGATACGGCGTCCGGCTCCTTTCGGAGGTCCTGGACGCAATGAAGGCGGAGGGGCCGTTCCGGCTCTGCGACTGCGTGGGCAAAAAGAACGCTGCGTCCCTGAAGGCCCACGAAAAATGCGGCTTCCGGATCGTGTCGGAGCAGGGCTACGATTACCTGCATCAGGAGGCGGATGACCGGGATTTCGGGCTGGAATACCGCTATGAAAGGCCGTGACGGCTTTGAACAACAAAAGCACCAGGCAGGGGCAGGCCCTGTCTGGTGCTTTTACTATGCAATCAGCCGTGCATGGGGCAGCCGTGGGAGGTGGGGCCCCGGCGCTGGGCCCGGACCTGGATCATCTCACCGGCGATGCTGACGGCGATCTCCTCCGGCGTCACCGCCAGGATGGGAGTGCCGATGGGGGTGTGCACCAGGTCGATGGAGGACTGGTGGATGCCCGCCTCCAGCAGCCGCTGGTTCACCGACGCCGTTTTGCGACGGGAGCCGATGACCCCCACATAGGCAAAGTCCCCCCGAAGGGTCTGCTCCTCCACCTGGAAATCCCGGACATGGCCGCTGGTCATGATGACCACAAAGTCCTCGTCGGTGATGGTCAGATAGTCGCTGATGCGGGTAAAGTCCCCGCAGATCACCTGCTCCGCCGTGGGGAACAGCCGGGTGTTGGCCAGCTCCGGCCGGTCGTCGAACACCACCGGGCGGAAGCCGATGGTGGTCAGCAGGGGGCACAGGGCCTGGGAGATATGTCCCGCGCCGAACAGCAGGGCCCGCTGGCCGATGGACAGAGGCAGGGAGATATACCCCGCCGCCATGGAGAAGCCCGGGGTCCGCAGGGCCTGGGCGGTATCCTCCGGCAGACTGCCGGAAACCACGCTCTCCCGGTCCAGCAGCGCCGGGGCGGAGCCGTCCTCCGCCAGCACCAGCCAGCCGGCGGTGCGGCGGTTCAGTAGGGCCAGGGCCCGGCTGGCGGTCTCGCTCCAAGTGGGGTCCTCCGCCGGGATGAACTGGAAATGGGCGGTAACGTCGCCGCCGCAGACCATGCCGATGTCCCGCTCCGGGGCCTGGTGCAGGGGGAACTCCCGGATGCAGGAGCGGCGCTGGGCCAGCAGCTGCTGGCTCAGCTGGATGCTGCGGCCCTCCACCGCGCCGCCGCCGATGGTGCCCACCAGGCGGCCCTCCGCCCCCACCAGCATCTGTGCCCCGGCCTTCCGGGGGGCGCTGCCCCGGTCGGCGATGAGGGTCACCAGCACCGTGTCCCGGTGCTTTTCCACCTCGTAAAACAGCTGGGAGAAAATCTGCTCCATGGGGTCAGCTCTCCTTCCAGGCCCGGGTCTCCTCCAGCAGCCACTGACGCCAGGCATCCACGCCCAGGCCGGACTTGGCGGAGATGGGGAAAATCTTCAGATTGGGGTTGCGGCGGTGGGCGTACTCCACCACCTTGTCCATATCGAAGTCAAAATAGGGCAGCACGTCGATCTTGTTGATGATCAGAGCGTCGCACACCGTGAAGATCAGGGGGTATTTCAGGGGCTTGTCGTGGCCCTCGGGCACGGAGAGGATCATGGCGTTCTTCACGGCGCCGGTGTCGAACTCCGCCGGGCACACCAGATTGCCCACATTCTCCAGCACCACCAGGTCCAGGTCCTCCGTCCCCAGCTCCTGCAGGCCCTGCTCCGTCATGCCGGCGTCCAGGTGGCACATGCCGCCGGTGTGCAGCTGGATGGAGCGGACCCCTGCGCCCGCCATGGCGGCGGCGTCCACGTCGGAGTCGATGTCGGCCTCCATAACGCCGATGCGCAGCTGATCCTTCAGCCCCTCCACGGTGCGCAGCAGGGTGGTGGTCTTGCCGCTGCCGGGGGAGGACATCAGATTCAGCAGAAAGGTCCCCTGGCCCTTCAGCTGTTGGCGGACCCGGTCCGCCTCCCGGTCATTATCGGCGAAAACGCTTTCCTTTACCTGGATGATCTTGTATTGGTCCATAAGAGCACCTCATTTCTGTGGATTTTTCAGCAGTATAGCATATTCATCATGAATATGCAAATGTTCCGACAGAAAATGTGGAAATTTACCAAAAAAGGTTTGCCTTACCCACCGGTTTGGGGGTATAATGGAGGGAGACGAAGGAGGCAGATAGCATGATCTCGACAAAAGGGCGGTATTCCATCCGGATCCTTTTGGACCTGGCGGAGCATCGCAACGGCGGTTACATCCCCATGAAGGAGGTCGCTGCAAGGCAGGACATCTCGCTGAAATATATTGAGAAGCTGATGCCCGCCCTGAAGGCTGCCGGTTTCATTGAGAGCGTTCACGGCATCGGGGGTGGGTATCGCCTGGCCCGGGAGCCGGAGACGTACACCCTGTGGGACATTCTGCTGCGGTCCGAGGGCGATCTGGCCCCGGTGAGCTGCCTGAAGGACGGGGCCGGCGCCTGTGCCCGGGCGGCCGACTGCCGGACGCTGCCGGTGTGGGAGGGGTATTACCGGGTGACCCGGGAATACTTCTCCGGCGTGACCCTGGCAGACCTGATGTCCCTGCCCCAGGGGGACAACTACGTCATCTGAACCTGCGCCGCCCGGCCCGGGACTGCCCATCCCCGGCCGGGCGGCGCAGTTTTCCCGGTTCCGACAAAAAAAGCGGTTGCAAAACCGCCGGGAGTCTGCTATAATCAGCAGGTAGCGGTTCGCAGGGTTAGTACATCGGTAGTACATCGGCTTCCCAAGCCGAGGAGGCGGGTTCGATTCCCGTACCCTGCTCCAAAAAGAAATCACCATCCTGAGGGATGGTGATTTCTTTTTGTGACATTGGTTTTGCTGCTCCCGGATCAGTAGTATATCCGGCGGCTGCCGGAGACGGTCTCCCGGGTGCAGTAGTCGATCCAGGCCACGGCGGCGGAGAGGTCCCGGTCCCGGATGTGGCGGCACAGGCGGACGCTGGTCTCATAGAGCATGGAAACGCCGTTGAGGGCGCAGAACCGCTCCCACAGCACCAGCACCGAGGAATAGAAGGACCGGAAGATCAGGGGCAGCAGGGTGTTGCCCGACTGCATGGCCAGCTCATGCTGGAAGGCAAAGGCCGCCTCCGCCGCATGGCGGTTGTCCCCGGCCTCCCGGATGGCCTCCGCCGCCCGGAACAGGGCAGCGATGTCCTCCTCCGAGGCGCAGGCGATGATCCCCGCCGCCGCCAGCTTGTCCAGGGCGTCCCGGACCTCCAGAATGGAGCGGATCTCCTCGTTGCGCAGGCGGCCCCGGTTATAGGTCATGATAGATTTCAGGGTGTCCAGGGTCCCGGCCCGGCGATAGTCCGTGACGAAGATGCCCACCCGGGGCCGGACCTCTAAAAATCCCCGGCGCTCCAGCTCCGCCACGCCGCTGTTGACCACCGCCCGGCTGACGCCCATGGACTGGGCCAGCTGGCGCTCCGGCGGCAGCTGCTGCCCCACCGGCAGCTCCCCGGAAAGGATCATGGCCTCGATGTGGGTGATGAACAGGTCCTTCAGAGACGGGGACACCAGCTTTTCAAACTCCATACGCGCTTCCTCCTCTGGCTGTGGTATGGCCACATACCACAGCCGATTTCGGTTCCATTATACCCGCTTTTTCCGGCTTTTTCAACACTTTCTTCCGTGTGACAGTTGACTTTTTAAGGAAACCTGTGCTATATTGGCGACATAGCCGATGGTCCGGGCTTCTCTGGCTGGACCAGGCGGCTGAGCTTAGGAGACAGAAAATTTTTAAGGAGGAATGGACATGTTATTCCAGATCTATGGCGAGACCGCCCTGTACCAGCTGCTGGGCTTTGTGCTGGTGTTTACCGGGCTGGTGCTAGCCAACGAGTTCGCCCGCCGCACCAAAACCGGCGGCATCATCTGCTTTCTGGTGCTGCCCGCTGCGCTGACGGTGTATTTCATCGCCATCGCCATCGGCGCACGGGCCGGCGCGGAATGGGCCCTGAACAACCAGACCTACACCAATATGAACAGTTGGTTCCACTATGCCAAGCTCTATGCCGCCACCGCCGGGTGCATCGGCTTCATGATGCTCAAATACAAGTGGAGCATCGGCAAGACGGAGTGGTTCAAGGTGTTCCCCTTCGCCATTGTGGCCATCAACATTCTCATCGCCGTGGCCAGCGACTTTGAGTCCGGCATCCGGGGCGCCATGGCCCTGAAGGAGTTCGGCGACCGCTGGTGGCTGTCCTCCGAGAACGTGTGGCTGTACGGCGGCTGGTGGAACTGGGTCAACGGCATCGCCGGTATCGTCAACATCTTCTGCATGACCGCCTGGTGGGGTATCTATTCCTCCAAGGATCAGAAGGACATGCTGTGGCCCGACATGACCTGGTGCTATATCCTGGCCTATGACCTGTGGAACTTCGAGTATACCTACAACTGCCTGCCCACCCACTCCTGGTACTGCGGCCTGGCCCTGCTGCTGGCCCCCACCTTTGCCAACCACTTCTGGAACAAGGGCGGCTGGATCCAGAACCGGGCCAACACCCTGGCTCTGTGGTGCATGTTTGCCCAGGTGTTCCCCCTGTTCCAGGACAACAGCGTGTTCTCCACCATCACCTCCGTCTATGCCGACGGCGTTATGAACCCCGCCGTCCGGCCCACGGCGGCCAATCCCACGGCCCAGGGCGTGGTCTCCATCGTGGCGCTGGTGGTGAACGTGGTGATCCTGGCCAGCATCATCAAGCGGGCCAAGGCACAGAAGAAGAACCCCTATAAGCAGGAGATTTTCACCGACCAGAGAGACTTCCGGGAGGCCATGGAGAGAGCCTGAAGATGAATCCGGCTGTTGGGACCCTCTTTCAGCCGAAGATTTATACGAGAAAAGCACGGCTTGCGCCGTGCTTTTCTCATTATTTGCGTAGGGTCAGCGGATGGCGGTGACGGTGTAGCCCTTGTCCTCCACGGTGCGGCGAAGGGTGTCGTCCTCCACCGGGGCAGTGAGGGTCACCACGGCGGTGCCGCTTTCGTGGCTGACTTGAGCGGCCTGCACCTGGGGCATGGCCTCCAGGGCGGTGCGGACGGTGGCCTCGCAGTGGGGGCACATCATGCCCTTGATCTCCAGTGTCTTTTCCATAGTTTGTTCCTCCTTGATGTCGTTTAAGTGATTGGTTCGTTTATGATCGTGCCGGTTATCCCGGAGCTTGAACAGATTCAGCCGCAGGGCGTTGGACACCACGCAGAAGCTGGAAAGGCTCATGGCCGCGGCGCCGAACATGGGGTTCAGGGTCAGGCCCAGAGGGATGAACACCCCGGCGGCCAGAGGAATGCCGATGGCGTTGTAGAAAAACGCCCAGAACAGGTTTTCGTGGATGTTCCGCAGGGTGGCCCGGCTGAGCCGGATGGCGGCGGGCACGTCCAGCAGACTGCTGTTCATCAGTACCACGTCCGCCGCGTCGATGGCCACGTCGGCTCCCGCGCCGATGGCGATGCCGGTGTCGGCCCGGGTCAGGGCCGGGGCGTCGTTGATGCCGTCGCCTACCATGGCCACCTTGCCCTGCTGCATCAGCCGGCGGATGGCGGCCTCCTTGCCCTCCGGCAGTACCCCGGCGATAACCTGATCCACCCCCGCCTGGGCCCCGATGGCCTGAGCGGTGCGCTGGTTGTCGCCGGTGAGCATCACCACGCGGATGCCCATATTCCGCAGCTCCCGGACCGCCCGGGGGCTGTCCTCCTTGATGACGTCCGCCACGGCGATGACGCCCAGAAGCCGGTCCTCCGCCCCGAAGAACAGGGGCGTTTTCCCCTGCCGGGACAGCTCCTCGGTTCTGACCTGCAAATTCTGAGATACGGCGGCGCGCTTGGCCGTAAAGGCGGCGCTGCCGCCCCAGAGGGCCTTCCCCTCCAGCACAGCCGTCAGGCCGTTGCCGGGCAGGGCCTGAAAGTCCGACACCTCCGGAGCCGTAAGCCCCGCCGCCCGGTCCAGCACCGCCCGGGCCAGGGGATGCTCGCTTTTCTGCTCCAGGGCCAGGGCATGGGTCAGCAGCTCCTGCTCCGTGACGCCCTCCGCCGGGAGGATGTCCGTCACCCGGGGCTGGCCGCTGGTGATGGTGCCGGTTTTGTCCAGGGCCACGATCTGCACCCGGCCCGTCTCCTCCAGGGAGGCGGCGGTTTTGAACAGGATGCCGTTTTTGGCCCCCAGGCCACTGCCTACCATAATGGCCACAGGAGTGGCCAGGCCCAGGGCACAGGGGCAGCTGATCACCAGCACGGAGATGCCCCGGGCCAGGGCGTAACCCACCGGGTGGCCCAGCAGCAGCCACACCGCCGTGGTCACGGCGGCAATGGAGATCACCGCCGGAACGAACACGCCGGAGACCTTATCGGCGATCTTGGCGATGGGGGCCTTGGTGGCGGCGGCGTCGCTGACCATGCGGATGATCTGGGACAGGGTGGTATCCTGGCCCACCCGGGTGGCCCGGCAGCGGAGATAGCCGGACTGGTTCACCGTGGCGGCGGACACGCCGTCGCCGGGGGCCTTGTCCACGGGGATGCTCTCGCCGGTCAGGGCGGACTCATTGACGGCGCTGGAGCCCTCCAGCACCACGCCGTCCACAGGGATGCTCTCCCCGGGCCGGACGGCGAACTCGTCCCCCTGCTGCACCTGTTCCACCGACACCTCCACCTCCCGGCCGTCCCGGAGCACAGAGGCGGTTCTGGGAGCCAGGCTCATGAGGCTTTTCAGGGCGTCGGTGGTCTTGCCCTTGGACCGGGCCTCCAGCAGCTTGCCCACGGTGATCAGGGTCAGGATCATGGCGGCGGACTCAAAATAGAAGTCCATCATATAGGTCATGACGGCGGCCTCATCCCCCCGGACCTGGGCGGCAGTCATGGCAAACAGGGCATAGGTGCTGTAGCCGAAGGCCGCCGTGGCCCCCAGGGCCACCAGGGTGTCCATATTGGGGGCCCGGTGCCACAGGGCCTTGTAGCCGCTGATGAAGAACCTCTGGTTGATGACCATGATGATCCCCGTCAGCAGCAGCTGGGTCAGGCCCATGGCCACATGGTTGTCGTCGTAAAAATGCGGCAGGGGCCAGCCCCACATCATGTGGCCCATGGAAAAGTACATCAGCACCAGCAGAAAGCCCACGGACCAGATAAGCCGCCGCCGGATCCGGGGCGTCTCGTGGTCCTCCAGCTGCTGCTCATCGGCACTGGGAGACGACTGGGCCGCGCCCTTTTCCGACGCGCCGTACCCCGCCGCCTCCACGGCGGCGATGACGGCGGAGGGCGCCGCCGTGCCCTCCACGCCCATGGAATTGGTCAGCAGGCTCACGGAGCAGGCCGTGACCCCCGGGACCTTCCCCACCGCCTTTTCCACCCGGGCCGAGCAGGCGGCGCAGCTCATGCCCGTGACATTGTATTGTTTCATTGGGTCCACTCCTATTTCATCAGCTTTTGCAGGGTGGTCACCAGCTCGTCGATGACCTGATCCTTGCCGTCCCGGATGTCCTGGGCCACGCAGGTGCGGATGTGGCTGGCCAGCAGCTCCTTGTTGAAGGCGTTGATGGCCGCGTTCACCGCCGCCGCCTGGACCAGGATGTCGGGACAGTAGGCCCCGGCCTCCACCATGCCCCGGATGCCCCGGATCTGGCCCTCGATGCGGTTGAGCCGGTGGATCAGGCGCTTGTATTCCTCCGGCGAGCGCTCCTTTTTCCGCTGGGAGCAGCGGCAGCAGTTGTGTTCTTCCATAGTTTCCCCGCCTCGCTTTGTTTCATGATACCCCGTGGGGGTATCTATAGTTATATACCCCTCCCGGGTATTTGTCAAGCACAAAAAATCTCCCCGGGCGGGGAGATTTTTGTGTTATTGATAGTCCGACAGCAGGAACATGGGCTTCACGGCCACCACCTCGTCATACTCCCACTGCTCCACCTGGACATCGGCGGTCAGGGCCTTCAGGTCCCGCTTCACCACGTCCAGGGCCTCGTCGGCGGTCTGGGCCCGGCCCTCCCGCAGAACGCGGATCATCCGGGTCAGCACCACCGGGTGGGCATAGCGGGCAGGCAGGGGGAAATCCTTCGGCAGCACTGCAGCCAGATCCGCCTGGGCCTGCTCCCACTCCCGGGTCAGGGCCGTTTTGTTGTTGCGGGCGGTGGGCAGCACATGGGCCCCGGAGAACAGGAACACCGCCGCCAGGCCGAACAGGGCAAAGTAGATGCCCACGCTGTTGGCGCCCCGGATCATGGACACCACGCCGTATACCAGGGCGACGAGTCCGGCGATGACGATGGCCAGGGCCACCCACTTATAGCTGGGGTTGGAGCGGTCGTTGACCCGCTTGGCCTTGGCCGCCTGGGACAGGCGGCGGGTCAGGTTGGTGTGATCCTCCAGGAAGGTGCGGGCCTGCTCCAGGCGCTCCCTTTCGGCCTGGGCCTGGGGCGTCAGCTCCTTGAGATAGCGGCGGGCGTTCTCGGCCCGCTGCTGGGCCATGTGCTGCTCCACCTTGCGGCTTTGCAGCGGCAGGTCCGGGCAGAGCTTGGAGAGGTAGGCCAGCAGGTTGTCCACGTCCTCCTCGTGCTTGAAATTGCACTGCTTTTCGCCGCCGTCGTACTCCACCACCAGGTAGGGGATGGAGCCGAAGGCCCCCTTGCCGGTGAAGCCGCCCTTGCTCATGGCCACACGCTTGAACACGCGGCGCACCGAGGACAGCGCCACATAATAGTGCCGGTCGATGAAAAAGCTGTTGAGATACAGGGCCTTTTCGCCCACGCCGCAGGGGCCGAAGCGGCGGCAGCCCTTCTTATCCGCCGCCAGGGTCTCGTTATCCAGCGTGACGCTGCCAAGGCGTGCAGGTGCAAAGATCATAGCAGTTCCTCCCATAGGGGCAAAGCGGCAGGAGGGGCCTGCCGCTTTGCGAAGTTTTGAAAAAGGGGCGAATTACTTGCCCAGCGTCTCGTAGTGAGGCTGGGTATGGCGCTTCTTGATGGTGTACAGGAAGATACCCAGGAACAGGACGGCCACGGCGATGCCGATGGGATAAGCCAAGGCGGTGTTGTACACGGTGACGCCCTCGGCGGTCTTGTGGTTGATGAACTGGCCCAGGCACTCGTTGCCCAGCAGGAAGTAAGTGGCGGAAACGGCGCTCATAAAGGTGGCAGGCACGGCGGTGATCCAGTAGTTCTTCTTCTCATAGTACAGGTACATGGAAGCGGCCCACAGGACGATCATGGCCAGAGTCTGGTTGGTCCAGCTGAAGTAACGCCAGATAACGGTGTAGTCGATGAAGCCCAGGGCATTGCCCACGCCCAGGACGGCGCCCACGCCCAGAACGGGCACGCACAGCAGCAGACGGTTCTTCCACTTCTTCTGGTCGATCTTGAACCAGTCGGACAGCACCAGACGGGCGCTGCGGAAGGCGGTGTCGCCGGAGGTAATGGGGCAGGCAATCACGCCCAGCATAGCCAGGGCCACGCCCACCTTGCCCATGGTCTTGACGCAGACATCATAGATGGCGGCAGACTGACCATTGGCCAGGATCTCGGCCAGGCCGGTGTTCAGGCCGCCGGTGACCTCATACAGAGCGCAGCCGGCAGCGGCCCACACCAGGGCGATGACGCCCTCGGAAACCATGGCGCCGTAGAACACGAAGCGGCCCTGCTTCTCGCTCTTCATGCAGCGGGCCATCAGGGGACTCTGGGTGGAGTGGAAGCCGGAGATAGCGCCGCAGGCCACGGTGATGAACATGAAGCTCCACACGGGAGTTCCCTTGGGATGCATGGAACCGAAGTGATCCCAGATCTCAGGAATGGTGTACTCAGGCTTGACAAAGATGCCCACGGCCACGCCGACGGCCATGACGATCAGGCAGATACCAAAGATAGGATAAATCTTACCGATGATCTTGTCAATGGAAATAAAGGTGGCGATGAAATAATACACCAGGACGATGATCAGCCAGAACAGAGTGGTGGTGACAATGCCGGTGGAGCCGCCGTTCTTGAACAGGGTGACGATCAGGCCGGCAGGACCCACGGCGAACACGGTGCCCACCATGATCAGCAGCACCACGCTGAACACGCGCATGACGTTCTTCATAAAGCCGCCCAGGTAGATACCGGAGATCTCGGAGATGGAAGCGCCGTTGTTGCGCTCGCTCATCATGCCGGAGAAGTAGTCATGCACTGCACCGGCAAAGATCGTACCAAAGGTGATCCACAGGAACACGATGGGGCCCCACAGAGCACCCTGCATAGCGCCGAAGATGGGACCAAGGCCCGCGATGTTCAGCAGTTGGATCATGAACAGCTTCCACTGGGGGAGGACCACATAGTCCACGCCGTCGTTGATCTTCACAGCGGGGGTCTCGCGGTCGTCCGGCCCGAAGGTGTTTTCCACCACCTTGCCATAGACGAAATAACCGCCGATGAGCAAGGCCAGGCAAATCAGAAAGCTAACCATTTTTCTCCTCCTCTATTCATACATCATAATGTTTTGGAGCAAAAGGACGCAACTCCTCTTGCATTCCGTCCAATATGATAATTATTTTGCAGAAAAAAACAATTCTCACTTTGTACAAAAATTCTTTACATTTTCGTTACGATGTTCACGGAAAATTCGCGGATTCTTTATTGCGTTGAAATAATTTGCAGGAGTTCGCACGAGGGCGGCGCAGATTTTTGAAAGATGATACATCGTGCAGAGGTCAGCTTGGTAACGTTTGCGGTCGTTAGTTCGTTTTGGAGGCATGAAAGAAATCCTGCACGGCGTGAGCCGCGCAGGATTTCTTGAGACTGTCGAAAAACTCGGAAATCTTCCGCCATCGGAAAGGAAGATAGTTACGAAAGAAACCCATCAGGGGTGT